>CAZPZF010000001.1:0-2670 GCA_964590705.1 uncultured Spirochaetales bacterium
GGTTCCGCAAGGCGCCGGTCAGTTCGTCCCGCGCTGTCGGGTGATCGAACCATAGTAGCAGTATCGATGGCTGTTCCGGTCTGCTGGCCGCTCGCGTCGGGTATCTCGCTCCGCGCCAACTTGTTTTCCGGGTTGCCCGGGTCCTGGGATGTGGCCCAGAGTTTTCCGTCCGTATTAACGTAGGCCTGGTAGATGCAGCCCATCCTGGCCTGGTCGTTGGATACCGATGACGAGGCGATGACGTATCGGGTATCGGACCATGCCGATTCCCCGGAATTGTTGACCGCCCGTATCCGGTACCAGTAGGCCCCGCCTTCGGTGATGCCCGACGAATCGGTATACTGGGTCGTATTGGCCCCTATGGAAGCGGTGATTTGCGCGAAGTTCCAGGAATCGCCGTCGCTCCGCTCAAGCTCGAAACCCCTTTCGTTATCGGAATTATCGATCCAGGCGAGTGTAATGGTGGTTCCGGAAACCGAGGCGGAAAGCTCGGAAGGGGCCGCGGGAGGATCCCCGAAACCGAAAAAGTCGCACGAGGGCACCAGCATAACGAGGAGAAGCACGGCGACGAAAGAAAGGATGAAGGAACTCTTTTCTTTCATTGGCAGTCTCCTTGAATACAGAATATTGAAAATATCCCAATTCCGGGCACTTGAACCGTTTTTATTGCCGGAGTAGGGTGTCGGAATGAAACCGCCATCCAGAACCCGAACAGTACGCCGGCTTTCCGGGTTCCTCCTAAGTGCCGGATTGCTCCTGTTCTCCGCTGCCGTCGCAGGCGCGGCCAGCAATCCCGGCGCCGCCGGAAGCTCCACCGGGGCGGCCAGCTCCGGCCACCAAGCCGGCATCCCCCGCGTCGACCTCAACGCCTGCCCCGTGTACGTTGCCAAAGGCTTCTCTCTGGACAGGATCTCGCGGGTGCCGGCCGAAGGCGACCCCGAATGGCAGGTCTTCCCCCCGGCCTCCGGGAGCCGAAGATCGGTCCAGCTCATAGACGTGACCCTTCCCGGCGTCCCCGGAAAGTCCCTCTTCCCCCTTCGCGGCCACCCCGCGATGGAGTTCTCCTTTCTCATCCCGTTCGCATGGCCCGCCGCAGGAACGGAAAGAGCCGGCGGAGCAGCGGGAGCGGCCGCCGAATCCCTCTCCGTCCCCGGCATCGACCTGGCCGCCCTCGGAGACAACTGGGAGATCTACCTCAACGGAACGCTCGTAAGATCGGAGATGCACCTCGACGGGAGCGGGGCAGTCGCGTCGCATCGGTATATGCGGGACATCTTCTTCCCCGTCGATCCAGCACTGCTGCTACCGGCCCCGGCCACGAACATCCTCGCCGTGAGGATCATCGGCGACCCGACCTATCCACCCAGCGGCATGTACCAGACAGGCCCGTATCTCATCGGCGATTACAGGGAAATCCAGGCGCGTAACGACGAGACCCTGCCTGTCGTGCTCATCGGCCTGTACCTGTTCATCGGCCTCTACCACCTCTTCATCAATGCCGTGCGGAGAAGGGATCGGTACAACCTCTTCTACGGACTCTTCTCCATGGATCTGGCGGTGTATCTCTTCACCCGGACCCACACGATCTACCGCCTCATCGTGAACACCGTCATCATCGAGAAGATCGAGCTCGCCAGCCTGTTCATCCTGCTTCCCCTGGTGGGCGCGTTCCTCGAAACGCTGAACAGGAACCGCATCGGCAGGATCACGAAGGCGTACGCGGTCTTCTGCGCCGTTCTGGCCGCGGCGCAGGCCGTCTTCCCCCTGCCCTTTGCCTACGATCTCCTGCGGGTCTGGCAGGCATCCGGACTCGTCATGGCACTTTACTACTTCGGGTACGGCATTCTCTACGAATTCGTATCCAGCGGATACCGCAGATGGAAACGGCTCCGGGATACCGAGAAACGCGAATCCCTCGCGCTCCTCTACCTCAAGACCCTCGGAACGACGGCCTCGGGCAATCTCCTCATCGGGGGTTTCATCCTCCTAGGCACAGCTGTCTTCGATATCGTGGACGCCGTCTCCCTCCACAGGGATCTCGTCCTTACCCAGTACGGCTTCTTCCTCTTCACCATGGGAACCGCGCTCATCCTCGCCAACAGGTTCAGCTACCTCCATACGAGGCTCTCGGATCTCAACGTCAGCCTCGAGGAACGGATCCGCAGCCTGACGGAAACGTCCGGCCGCCTGGAGATGAGCGAGAAGAAGTACCGCAGCCTCTTTGAAGGGACATCGGACGCAGTCGCGCTTCTCGACTCTCGCCTCCATTTCCTGGAGGGCAACAGCGCGGCCCGGGAGCTCTTCGGCCTCGACCGTCCCGGAAGGGAGGGGCTCCGCCTCCCCGATCTTCTCCATGGGACGGAAAAGGAGCGGGCCATGGCCGAGGAGCAGATCGCCCTCGCCATCGCGGAGGCGAAGGGGAAGAAGGAGGCGGAGGAGACCTCTTTGCGGCTTAAAACCGGCATCGGCGAACCAAGGACCTGCAGGGTCAGGATCGAGCCTGTCCTCTCGATAGGCGCCGAGGAGATCCTCCTCAGGGTTTCGCCGGAGAGGAGGGAGGAGATCATCGGTTCCTTCGTGGAGGAACGGCAGAAGTACGTCATCGGGAACACCCTGTCCGAGGCCGATGACATCTGCAGGCGGGCCGTTTCCAACCTCACCCGCTACCTG
>CAZPZF010000001.1:2770-20436 GCA_964590705.1 uncultured Spirochaetales bacterium
GTAGCGGTGGAGTATTCGATAACGCCGGAGCGCGCCACCTTCCGGGTTACGGACGACGGGAACGGTTTCGACCACGGCCGGTTCGCGAGTCCCGATCCTCGGGACCTGAGCGTGACGGTCCTGGAACACGGCCGGGGGATCTTCATGGCCCGCAACGCGTTCGACAAGCTCATCTACAACGAGAAGGGGAACCAGGTCACGCTGGTCAAGTATCTGAAGAGAAACGCGGAGAAATCCTGAAAGTCGTACGACAGAAAAGGGGACCGTGTTTCACGCCCGCTCGGCTGCGGATGCGGGTTCCCCCATACGGATAAAAGCGGAGGCGGAGTGGAAAAGCAGACCATCGTCATTACCGGAGCCAACCGGGGGATCGGCAGGGCGGCCGCGGAAGAGCTCGCAAAGGACGGACACCGCGTCATCATGGCATGCAGGAACACGGCAGATGCGTCCGAAACAGCGGGGCGGATACGCGCCAAGACCGGAAACGACAGGATCGACGTACTCACTCTGGATCTGGCGTCGTTCGCGTCGGTGCGAGCCTTCGCCGCGGAGCTCGCGGCCAGGGGAGTCGTGATAGACACGCTGATCAACAACGCGGGGGTCCTATGCGACAGGTACCGGCAAACGTCTGACGGGTTCGAGACGACCCTTCAGGTCAACTACCTCAGCCAGTTCCTCCTCACCATTTCCCTTCTCCCACACATCGCCGACGGCCGGGGAAACATCGTGAACCTCTCCTCTCTCGTCTACCGGATCGGCCGGGTCGACGAGCGCCTCTTTAACGGAAGGCGCAGGCGCTTCGACCGCTTCCAGGCATACGCGGATTCGAAGCTGGCCTTTCTCCTCTTCACGCTCGAGCTGGCCGATCGCCTGACGGCCAGGGGCATCGCGGTCAACTCCGCGGATCCCGGCATCGTGGACACGAACATCATCACCATGCACAGTTTCATCGACCCCCTGACCGATCTCCTCTTTCGGCCCTTCATCAGGGACGAGAGGCAGGGGGCGGAAGCGGCGATCCGCCTGGCCTCGGCGAACGGGATAGGGAGAGACACCGGCAGGTACTTCGTGAGGAGAGGGGAGATCCGGCTGGCGAAGAGGATCCGGAACCACCCCTTCAGGAAGGAGCTGTGGGAACGGACTACGCGGATGGTTGGCCTGTGAGCAGGAGTACGCCACACACCCTCAGCCTCAAGATCAAGAGCACAGGCTGTTATCTCATCGATACCGGGAATGGCCTTTTGGCCTTCGACGTCGGCTGGCCTGACACATACAGGGAATACAAGGAAGAATTGAAACGGAGCGGATTCAGGATCGAGGACATCCGGTGGATGATGGTGAGCCATTTTCACATCGATCACGCGGGGCTTGCCGGCATGCTCCAGGAGAAGGGAATCGAGTTCATCGTTTTCAGGAACCAGGTCCATGCCATCGATGAAATGGAACGGCTCATCGAGCGGAAAAACATGCCCTACGTGAAGATCGTTCGAGAAGCGATGCGACTGCAGGAGTTATCCGATTCGAGGAGCCTTCTGGGCGCGATTGGTGTGAATGGAGAAATCATCGGAACCGACGGCCATGGCGACCAGAGCGTGTCCCTTATCCTGGACAGCGGAGAAGCCTTCATCGGCGACCTGCCTCCCGAGGAAATGATCGGCGAATACGACGAACGGGTTACGGAAAACTGGAAGCGGCTCAGGAAACTGGGGGCAAGGACGATCCGGCCGGCCCATGCCGCGCCGTATAGGATCGAGGACTGAGAATTTTCCCCCTGAATTTACTATCATATAAGGCATGAATATAAAAAAAACAATCTGCTCGATTACATTCTTTCTCTTTACGGCCGTAACCATTCCCGCTGAAACCGTCCTGACAATCGCGACCAACGAACTCCCCCCCCTCCATCAGCCAGGACGCGGAACACAGTATGCTGACGGAGCTTTTCGCTGAAATCGGGAACCTGATGCGTGTTCGTTTCGTATTTGTATTCGTTCCCTGGAAGCGATGCGAACTGATGGTGAGGAATCATGAAGCCTGGGGGGCCATACCGTACGTCAGGACCGGGGAAAGAGAAAGGATATACGACTTCTCCGATCCTCTGTATATAAAAAGAACAGTCTTCTTCTATTACAACAGGGACGAAGCCAATAAAAAAATCACCTACGACACGCTTCAGGATCTGTCCGGATATGTCATCGGCGGGGTGCGGGGATACTTCTACGAACACTTGTTCTCCGAGGCCGGCTTGACGGTCGAATACGCGGACAGCGAGGAGCATAATTTCAGGAAGTTGTATCACGGCCGCGTGGATCTTGTGCCCGCGATGGAGGGCGTGGGATGGTATATCATCAGAAGGTCCTTCCCTCCTGAGCAGATCGACCGTTTCCACGCCGTAGCGAAACCTTTGGACACCGGCGCGAACTACCTGATGACGGCGAAGGACTATCCGGGAAACGTCGAATTGCTGCGCTCTTTCAACGAGGCGTTGCGGACGCTGATCGAGAGCGGAGCGTACGAACGCATCCTTTTAATGTTACATTAACGGGATCGTCGGAAAAATTAATGCCGCCTGTATTCCTTCCCAGAAAGAACCGGTGTTACCCTGGAACGTGAAACACAGGAGATCCCGTCCATGAAAAAACTTTCGGGCGTCGTTGAATCGGCGCAGCCCGAAAAAACCCTGACCCGCGGATACCTGACGTATGTCATTTTCGGCGTCATGCTGCTCTCCATACCGTTTTTCCGGAAGACCGAAGTTTCCCTCATCGACAACCTGTTCATCGTGGTCTCCGCTATCTCCACCACCGGCCTGACGACGGTGACTGTGTCGGAAAGTTATACCTTCTTGGGCCAGATCGTTGTACTAGCGCTGATCCAACTTGGCGGAATCGGCTATATGACGTTCGGCTCCTTCATCGTGCTCTCATCGAACCATCCTCTGTCGGAAGGCAGAGAAAGGATACACAAAACCACGTTCAGCTTGCCGAAGGACTTCAGCGTTCCCAAATTCATCAGAAGCGTTGTGCTGTATACCGCGGCGGTGGAAACCGCCGGGGCGCTTCTCATCTATTTGATCATCAGGAATGACTCTCGTGCCAATCCTGTCTGGAGCGCGGTATTCCACAGCGTTTCCTCGTTCTGCACCGCGGGTTTCAGCCTGTATAACGACAGCTTTGAATCATACGCGAACAGCGCGGGGCTGAACATCGTGGTATCGGTCCTGAGCGTTCTCGGGGCCATTGGGTATATCGTCATGGTGGATGTCTGGCTTCTCATCAGGAAAAGAAAGAAAGAGATGACATTCACAAGCAGGATCATCCTGATGACGACTGCGTTGTTATGGGTAGCGGGAATCCTTCTCCTGTCATTGGATGGCTTCGCTTTCAAAAAGCGCGGCGGGGCCAGTATCCTCCACTACATCTTCCAGTCCATGACCGCGTTGACGACCGTCGGCTTCAATACGATCCCCATATCGGGGCTGCGCCCCTTCTCCCTGTTCGTGCTGCTCGTCCTCATGATCATCGGCGCGTCTCCCTCCGGAACGGGCGGAGGCATCAAGTCCACGACGATCAGCTGTCTTGCCGGTGTGGTGAAAGGCGTTCTTGCGCGCGACAAGGAATACATCGGGAACGATTCTTGGGCCGGCAGGGCCAGGAGGAAGAAGGGGAAAAGCGGCGCCTCGGAAGCGGACACGAGAGACGAATCGAGACTTCTGTTCGCGGACGTTTTCAAGATCAAGATCATGAAACAGGCGATACCGTTCGGCAGGGTACTGCACGCCATAGCGACCTTCACGTTCTATTTCGCGATCCTTTTCCTGGGGGTGCTGCTTCTCCTCCTGCGGGAGCCGTTTCCCCTTGAACAAATCCTCTTTGAGGCGGCCTCGGCCTTAGGCACCGTTGGGCTGAGTACGGGAATCACGAGCAGCCTTTCCGGGTATGGGAAAGCGATCATCATCCTTCTGATGTTCATCGGGAGGCTGGGACCCATCACGTTCGGGATTTTCCTCTTCAGCCGTTCATCGAGTGCCGCGAAAAATGGAAGCGCGGATATCGTCATTTGAGTCTCCCGTGAATGGAAAAAGAACAGGGACTTTTCACCAAGGAGATAGACGCTCGATCTCAGGGGGACAGAACCGCCTCCCAGAAACCCACGTCTATCCAGCGGCCGAACTTGAGGCCGATCTCGCGCAGGCGTGCCACCTTCTCGAAGCCCATGGCCTCGTGGAGGGCGACGCTTGCCTCGTTGGGGAGGGTGATGCCAGCCATGACCACGTGGATGCCCATGTCCCGCAGAATCTCCAACAGTTCCGCGTACAACTCCCGGCCGATTCCCGCGCCGGTATGGCCCTCCTTCACGTAAACCGTGACCTCTACCGAACGCCGGTACGCTGACCGGTCCCGCCACTTCGATGCGTAGCAGTAGCCCAGTATTTCACCCCTCTCCTCGAACACCAGCCAGGGATAGGCGGCGGTGTAAGCCGCGATCCTCCGTTCCATCTCGGGAACGGAAACCGGCTCCTCCTCGAACGAAACGACGGTGCGCTCGACGTAGTGGTTGTAGATGCCGCGGATTTGCCCGGCGTCACGCGCACCGACCCGCCGAATGGTTCCCAATGTGCTCCCTCCTCATTTCCTGGCCGCTATGAAGTAGTTCGGGGGATTCTCGAACAGGTTCTCCGTCCGTAGGATCGTGAAGCCCGCGTCAGTTACATGCCGTTCCAGCCCTTCCGGTGTAAGGAAGCTCGCGTACGGGACCTTCCCGAGCGCCACGAGCGCGTGCGCCACGGCACGCTTCAGGAAGGGGAGTTCGCCCGCGCAGTCGGTGGCTGAAAGGAACAGGCCGCCGTCGGGGAGCAGCGCATTGATCCGGCGCAGCGTCCCGCGGAGATCCCGGATGAAATACAGAACGTTGAACGCGGTGACCACGTCGAATCCGGCCCTATCCAGCGCGGGGTCGTCTAGACCTGTGACGCGGTAGTCGATGTTCGTGATCCCGGCTTCCGCCGCCTTTGCCTTGGCTTTGGCCATCATCATCTCGGAAATGTCGATGGCCGTGATCCTCTCGACGTGGGGGGCCATCTCGATGGTGACGATGCCGGTGCCGCACCCGAAATCCAGCACTCTGCTCTGTCTGTCGAGGTACCCGAGCGTGAGGGCGATCGTGTCACGATAGGTCTTCGCGTAGGTCCTCATGACGCTCGCGTCATAGCGCTCGGACACCCTGTTCCAGAAGCCTTCCGCTCCACGGCTTGTCTTCGGTGTGCCGCCCTGCTTCATGATCCCGCCTCGGCTGACAGGTGCCGGCTGAGAACATCCTCCACCTCCCGGAGCCACCCCTTCCTCTGTTCCTCCATACTGTCCGCGACGACCCGGAACATCGTCCGATGATACCGGGTGATTCCGCAGAACCCGAAAACGCACCACCGCCACTCGTTTTCCAGGGGATCGTGGAAATAGTCCAGCTCCCGCCGTTCCGGTGTGTTGGAGGTGTTGAACACGATCCCCGTCTTGCCGCAGAGCTTCTCGATGGGAGGACCGCCTCCCGTAGCGGTTTCTTCGTAGTCATAGGCGTACGGCGGCCGGAACACCCTGTCGATGTACCCCTTCATCATGGCGGGAGGCTGGCCCCACCAGTTCGGGTGTATGAACACCAGGAGATCCGATTCGACCATCTCCTCCGTCAGCCGCTTCACGAGGCTGTCCTTTGTCGGCTCCTTTCCCAGCTCCGCTTCGGTGAGGACCGGGTCGAAGTTCTCGGCGTACAGGTCATGCCCGTAGGTCTTTACTCCTCTTCCGCGCAGTGAATCCACCACTGTACGGAAAATCGCGTGGTTGAAACTCCGCTTGTACGGATGCGCTAGAATGACGCTGGCGACCATGGTTTTCTCCTCCGTCATCTCCAATCAGGTATACCGTCGTATGGGTAGATGGGCCGCGGAAGGGTTCCGTACCTGAGGTTCAGGCAGTCGACGTCCGTGGCCCCCGGCGTGGCGACATCCAGGGTCTACCTGTTGTACAGGATGTAGGTGCAGCGGAACGGGAAGCGGTCCTTCACCACGACCCCTTCAGCCTTCCAGCGGGAAAACCCAGGCCCCGTGAAAAGGAAGGACCTGAGGAGCCAGGTTTTCTCTCCGCGAACTCCCGCGCCCATCACGTCCGAGGTATAACAGATAACGACAGTTCCCCTGGCGCGCGCGAAACCGCTCCCCCTGACCGCGGTGACGGCCTCGTCCACCGAAAGGCGGCCGGAAGATGGAATCGATCCTTCGACGGCCCGGGGGATGATTGAATTCTGTAGCCGAGTTGACGAATAATATCAAGCCCGGCTTCCTTGAGTATCCGCATGACAATCCGAGTGCAATGAATTGACCGCACCAGCCAAAAGTCGGTACAGTGATAGCGTGAATAAAAAAGAGCGTATTGAACAGTATTATCTTCCTCGCCTGAGAGAATATAGTGAAAGTTTCAGGATCCATGGCTGGGAAAGTGCGGAAGCCCATTTCGCGCGGTTCAAGGCGTTTCTCGACAACGCAGATCCCGCGGGAAAGAAAATACTCGATGTCGGCTGCGGGACCGGCGAACTGTATGCGTACCTGCGCCGCAGGAAGATCGCGTGCGGATATACCGGTATCGATATTCTCGAGGAGATGGTGGCCAGGGCCAGGGACGAGCACCCGGAAGCTGCTTTCCTCTGCCTCGACCTGTTCAAGGTAGACCACGTGCCTGCCTGCGATTGCGATATCCTGTTCTGTTCTGGTCTTTTCAACATCAACATGGGAAATAATTACCGATTTCTCGGGAACGCCTTCGAGGTATTCAGCGCCTACGCCAGGGAGAGGATCGTCGTCACCCTTCTCAGCGATTCCTCCGAGGATAAGGAAGACACCTATTTCTATTATTCCCGGGATGAGGTCAGGCGGGTATTGTCACGCCCGGGAAGACTGCTCCACATAATCGACGATTATCTGCCCAATGATTTCCTGGTTTCCGTGAGCCTATAGGGGAACCGGATTCGGTTCCCCCGATCAGCTTCCCGCGGTCGACCGCCTATGCACCCCGATCAGTGCGAGCACTCGCTTCCATGGCCGGCGCAGCCGGTTCCAGAATCCTTGATCGCGCCGGACAGGAAAGCCTGGGCAGCCGCTCGGGCATCGCCGGAAGCGCCGCGCACCACCGTGATGCCGTGGGAGGCAAGCACGCGGACAGCGCCTTCTCCCATGTTTCCCGCCACGAGGTGGGTGACCCCCGCTTTGGCGAGTTCGCCGGCAACGCCCGACTTACAGCCACAGCCCTCAGGTGAGGGAATAGTCCTCTCCTGCACCAGGTCAGATCCGTCGACGCGGAACACGAGGAATTCCTTGCAATGGCCGAAATGCTCGTCGATGAGTCCGTTCTGGGACGGTACCGCTATTTTCATGATCTCTTCTCCTTGAGAATCTATGGTGATTTCCCCTCCGGCTATGCGGAGGGCCTTTCCGTTCAGGATCGCGTCGGCGGCCTTATACCTGGCCGCTTCGATGATCCGTCCGAATGTCTGCCGGGACACGCCCATTTTTCGTGCCGCAGCTTCCTGGTAGAGCCGCTCGAGATCCGCGAGACGCAGCGCCTCGGCCTCGTCAAAACCCAGGCATACCTCTTCCAGCTCGCACCGTGGCACCCCCGCGGGTTTCATGCATCTGGGCGGTATGGGAGCGCGTATGCGGCGTTCATTGATCGGACGAGGCATTTCCTCTACGCCTCCGGCGAGACGGCCGTCGCGGGAAGGGCGGCCAGGGCGGATTCCACCTTTGCTGCCATCGCGTCCGCGTCGGCGCGCGAGGCATCGGACAGGTCCGCCCAACGGATGACACGGGCCATGACCACCTCCCTGCGCCAGGGGAGGCTGGCGAGGAGCGGGATGCCCAGACGCTTGTCCGCCGAATCCCCCCCGTCGTCAAAGAGCCTGATCTCCTTGCCGCAGTCGGGGCAGATCATGACGCGCATGTTCTCCACCATGCCGAGCACCGGGGTATCCAACATCTCGGCCATGCGCACCGATTTCCGTACGATCATCGAGACGTAGTCCTGGGGGGTTCCCACCACGACCACTCCAGCGATCGGGATCTTCTGGAAGGACGTGAGCGCGATGTCCGAGGTTCCCGGCGGAAAGTCGACGATGAGGTAGTCGAGTTCTCCCCATTCCGCGTCTCCCCAGAACTGTTCCAGGGCCTTGGCAAGGAGGGGACCGCGCCAAATGACTGGAGCGGACTCGTCCTCATGGAAGAGGTTGATGGATAGGACCTTGATTCCCTCCTCATTCTCGACCGGGTACAGCTTACCGTCGACCGCCTCCGCCCTGAATATATCCACGCCGAGAAGCCTCGGGAGGCTCGGGCCGGTGATGTCCGCGTCCAGCATGCCGACCGAAAGTCCTCGGGCGGCGAACGCCTGCGCGAGCAGTACGGCGACCGTCGACTTACCCACCCCACCTTTGCCGCTGGCAACGGCGATGACGCGCTTTATGGAAGGGTTCTGTTTTTTCTCCGGCACGAGATCCATGGGACTCTCCTTGTTTAAGTTATAGTCATATGACAATAATACGGATTCCAAGCGTATGTGTCAATGTAAGTGTCAGGAAGCTTGTGGGTTTTTTAGAAAATACACTAGGAGTGGTGTATTATTCAGGCAGAAAGCACTATACGGAGGGCTACCCATAAGCTTCCGGACACAAAGGAGTGGTCAAGGCAGCTTGGTCAGGGCGATGATCTCCTCCTGCTTGATCTAGTCGACAAGCCACGCGCAGGCCGAGAAGACGGATCCGCGTGATCTGCAGGATACGATGAAGAGGAGCACGCTGTCTCCCGCGCCGATCGTCCCTATCCTTTAGGCAACCAGAACCAAGTTGAGCCCGAAGCGTTCCTCGGCCTCGCCCGCCAGATGACGGAGGCTCCCGTCGACATCGGCGGCGACCGCTGAAAGCTCCACGCGGGAAAAATCGAGGATCTGCTTGCCTGGCCGTTTCACCCTTCCGTGGTGGAGAACCACGGTCCCGCTTGAATGGTCATCACGGGACAAGATTGCCGCGGCCAGGATCGACGATGCGTTCTCGGCAGAAGGATGGCGGCATCCGCGCGGCAGAGGATCGGCGCGGGATTGTCCACCCGCGTCACTTTTTCCCGTCTATCTTGTTGAACGAGGTGAGCACCCCCCGGATGATGGAACTGGAAAAACCGGCATGCTCCATCTCGTTCAAGCCGGTGATCGTGATCCCCTTGGGCGTCGTCACCTTGTCGATCTCCTGCTCCGGATGGGAGTTGTGCGTGAGGATGAGTTCCGCGGCCCCCTTTGCGATCTGCGCGGCGATCAGTTTCGCGTCATCGGCATTGAAACCGATCTCGACGCCCCCCTGGATGGCCGCGCGGATGAAGCGAAGGGCAAAGGCGATGCCGCAGCCCGCCATCGAGGTGGCAGCGGCCATGAGCTCCTCTCCGATGAAGAGGACCTGGCCGAGCTCCCGGAAGATCTCCCTGATCCGCTCGGTCTGTTCCGCCGTGGCGTTGAAGGAGGCGATGCACGACATGGATTCCCGGACCGCGATTCCCGTATTCGGCATGACCCGGAAGAGGGGCGGAGTCTTGCCCAGGCCCTCGTAGATCGTCTTCGATTCGGCGCCGGTCACGCAGGAGACGAGAACGTGACGCGCGGGATCGACCGCGTCCCTGATCTCAGCGAGGAGTTCGCCGATCTGCCAGGGCTTGACCACGAGCATGACGAGTCCCGCATCCCGGACGGCGCGATCGTTGTCGTCGGTGACGTCATAGCCGAGGGCGGAGAGGTGCTCCCGCCTGGCCTGGTTCTTCTCGGTAAGGATGAGATCCCCCTTGGCCACGAGCTTCGACGCCAGAAGCCCCTCCACGAGTGAGAAACCGAGGTTCCCCGTTCCGAGTATCGCGATCCTTCCTGAGTTGTCCATGTCTGCCTCCCCGCCGCCGGCTTTTCCTTTCTTATATACCCAGAGCCTCGGATTTGCAATCAGCATTGAAAAATACGCGGCCGAGAGGTACCATGATACGGAAACCCAGCGGAAAAACGGCGCGGACCTTCCGGAGGAACCATGGAAAAGAGGAACCGTATCGCGGCATCGATGCTCTGCCTGCTCGTCTTCCCCATCCTTTTGGCTGGAGCGGCAAACGGGACCGGCCCTGGTTCCGGCGCCCCCGCTCTGGCAAAGACCTCCTTTCTTCCCGGAGATGAACACGTGACGGTGCTCACCATCTCTGAACCGGGAACGGTCATCCTACGCTGCAAGAGCGCCCTTGGCGCCTCTCTGCGCATCGAGGACCGTATGACTGGTACCATCCAGGAATCGGGCCGCGCGGGAGAGCGGGATGGTCGCATAGACCTCACCCTCGACATCGGAGAGTACAGGATTACCGTGAGGAGAGGAGCCGGCGACAGCGGCGCGATCGCGCTGGAAGCCATACCCGTCCGAGAACGGAACACCCCCGCGGAGAAAGGCACACTCCTCGCCCTGCTGCCGGGAGAGACCTGGTCAACCACCCTCTCAGACGAGGAATGCCGAAGTTTCTGGGTCCGTTACGAAGCGGATGGCGCGCCTCTCGCCGTGGCCGCCGCGGGAAGGAACCTGCGCACCGTCCAGATCTGGAAAGACGGCCAACTCCTGATCCAGGCGGCGCCGTTCGAAACCACGATCGAACCGGAGGAGGGAAGATCCCTCATGTACAAGGAGATCGATCTCGCGAAGGTCTCGAATCCGCAGCTGCCCGCGGGCGACTACCTCGTCGTGTTCATCGGCGGCCCTCCGACCCCATGGGAACGCGACGAGAGAAAGGAGCCGCTGCACATCCGGGTCAACGCGAGGAACATCGGCATCGCGTGGGCCGGCAGCGTGTCCATTGGCCCCTTCGGCTTCGAAGAGTATATCTGCGAAGGGGAAGTCTGCGCGGAGATCATTCCCACCCCCGCGGCAGAGGCACCGGGCGTTCGGAAGATCTGCGGAGGCCCCTACCCCGAGAGCGATCCTGGATCCAAGTGGCGCGATTCCTCCGATTCGGAATGGGACGAATACGATAATCCCATTCCTGGTATCACCCTCTTCCATTCCCGATCGTGGATCAGGGTCCACGGAGCCTCGGGAGCCTCCGGGGAACTCAGGGTCTTCCCTGCCTCATCAGCAGTATACCCGGGAGACGGGGAACCCTTCCTCGCAACGGCGATTCCCTCGACGGCCCAGCTTGACAGCCTCGACATGACCGGATTGTTCGCGAACGAGGACCGGGTCATCGCGGAACGGAGCGTCGAGCTTTCAGGCAAGAGCCCCATAATCCGGGAGACGGGGATCTTTTCGGCCCAGAGTATGCTCGTTCGGGTCAGGGAGCGCGGCGTATACCGCATCTTCGAGGACGAGACAGCGGGCGGAAGCGCCGAATACTCGTTTACGCGCGTGGGCCAGGGCACGGATCCGATCTACGGCGGCGAAGACCGCTCCTTTGCCCTGGAGGCGGATCTCTACCTCCTCTCCGTCGAGATGTACGAGGATGAGGGACTCCTCAGATTCGCTGTCATCAAGAGCGGATTCCTCTCGTTCGCGGAGATCCGGGCAAAGGGCTTCTTCGCGAAGAACGTCGCCCCGCCTTCCGAGGGATTCACCATCGTCGCGGGGAGCTACGATCCCTCCCGCGATCATTTCGTGGCCCTCGGCTCGAGCGACTCCTCCATTCTGGCCGGCATCGCCCTGTACCGACTGCCGCTCGACGGCCATTCCCCGGTCATGATCCACCTGAACGCGGGAGAGTCGGTCGAGATCCCAGCCCTGGACGCAGCCTCGTGGCGGGCGAGGTCCGCGAGGGGCAGGACAACAGTTTCCACCGCGGCCGGAACCTCCGGCTCCCAAGGGACGAAGAAAATGGGAATACTTACCGTGAAGAACACCGGAACCGCCCCTGATTTCGTCATGCTCGAACAAAAGGCAACAGCAGGCGGGGCGGGTTCCTCGGGTGGACGGACACAGATCCCCGCTCCCGCGTCCCTGCTCCAGACCCTTCCCCGCATCGAATCCGGAAAACCGATCTACGCGGATTTCGCCAGGAACCAGTCGAGGGAATTCCTCGTTTCCGTGACGGATCCAGGCTTCTACGTCCTCGAGACGACGGGCCGTCTCAAGACCACGCTCACCGTGCGCACCTTCGTACGGCCGTCCCTGTTCACCGGAAGCTCCGGAGGGAGCGGAAGGAACGCGCGGGTGGTCGCCTACCTCCAGAAGGGGATCTACATCGCGCAGGCGGCGGCAACGGGCCCTTCGGCGGGAAGGACCGGACTGAGGTTCGCCCCTGTTCCGGAGATCGACGCGGGGACCCTGGTGCCTGGGCAGATCCTCAGATCGTCGGTCCCCGCGGGAACGGGCCTCTCCTTCACACTCTCGGTTCCCGACACGGGAACCCTGTCCGTCCGCGCCGAGAGCCTCGGCGCCTCCCACCGGATGCGGATCACCGATCAGGAGGGCTGGCTGGTGGCCCAGGGTTCCGAGATCTCCCGCGAGTTCGCGGGGCCTGGAAACTATCATGTCTTCACCCTGCCGTCCGACAGCTCCCATCGGCGACGGATCAGGATCGTCCAGATCCCGCCGAAAACGAAGTTCCCGAACCCGGAGGAGGAAACGGTATCCCTTCCGTTCGGCGTGCCGTTCAAGGGAACGTGGAACGAACGGGACCCGCGCGAGCCGCACCTGTTCTCCTTCACCGTCCCCTCCGCGGCCGAGTTCTCATTAGAGCTCTCCTCGGAGATGCGCTATACGCTCACGCGCGGCGGTGAGGAAATCTCCGAGGGAAACGGCGGAGGCCCCCTCAGCCTTGAGGCGGGAGAGTACATTCTTGCATTGACCGCCCGTGAAAAGGAGAACGGCCGCCGGTATACGCTCTCGCTGCGGACCACGTGGCTCATGCCCGGCGTACCTCAAACCACCGGATCTTCGTCCGGAACGATTCAGGTCTCGATTCCTGAAGAGGGGAACTACGATATCGAGAGCCTTTCCAGCCAGGATCTGAGTGCCAGGCTCTTCGATTCCGAGGGGAACCTGGTCGCCTCCAGCGACGACCGCAGGTTCGACTGGGACTTCTCTATCTCCACATTCATCTCCCCCGGCGTCTACACCCTGGCATACGCGCGGATCTACGGAGGCGGGGGACCCGCGGAGATCAGCGTTGTCCCACGCAAGGTGCGGGATATCGGATCCGTTCCCCTTCCCCTGGACAGGACGTGGACGGCGAGGCGGGAAGTGCTCCGTCTCTCGTTCAGGCCGGAAAAAACAGGGGTATACGCGATCTCCGCGCGGAACCCTGCGGTCGACAAGGTCGATCTTCTGCGCGGCGGGATCCTGCTCGCCTCCGGCCTCGAGAGAATCTCCATCCCGCTGGAGCAGGGAAAGGAGTACACGCTCCTGATCCCGGTGACATCGACGGCTGACGCCAAAATTCCCGTTTCCGTGACTTTCCTTCAGGCGACGGCCTGGAACCTTTCGACGACCCCGCGGATCGAGGGTTCCGGCCCCTTCAGCCTGAGCGGCGCGAACCGCTTTGCC
The DNA here is from genome assembly GCA_964590705.1 of uncultured Spirochaetales bacterium. Classification (GTDB taxonomy): domain Bacteria; phylum Spirochaetota; class Spirochaetia; order CAZPZF01; family CAZPZF01; genus CAZPZF01. The sequence goes on from CAZPZF010000001.1 coordinate 16,349, forward strand.
TATTCCTTCACCGGAAACGGCACGGTTCTCTACAGCCCAGGCATGGAAAAGCCGCTCGAGGACGCAGGCCGCCATCCGCGCGGCATCCCGCAGGAAGGCGGATGGGCGGTCCTGGTCGACGACGGCGGCGGGCTCAATGCAGGAACGATCACAGCGGCTTCAGCGACGGTCGACGGAGGCGGCTTCTCCACGTTGATCGGAAATGGATTCTCCGGATTCCGTTGTACAGGATCCGCCGAGGCGGTGACCGTCTGCAGTGTGAGCACCCAGAACGCGGTCGCCGGCATCGCCCTCTCCGCGGCAGCGGTTCCCGTGGATCCCTCAGCCGAAGCTTTCTCCTGGGTCCATGGAGAATCGGTGGCCGCCTTTTGTTCCGGCGGGAACCTCACCGGAACCATCTGGAACACCGATCCGGAAGCGCAGGAGATCGCCGCGGGGGTGACGGCTGAACGCTATCCCGTGGAGCTCTCGCTTCCGTGTAACCCCGACACGACAATCCAGCTTCCGCCGGGGAGCGCGGTCAGGATCGCGTCCTCCGGCTCCCCCGTTTCCGTTTCCCTCCTCCTCTCCGCCGGGGTGATCTTCGTCGACCAGGCGAAAACGTCGAGCCGCTCCTTCTGGGATCCGGATAGGAACCGCGAGGAAGTCACCACATTGACCGGGCACGAGTTCTACGCGGTGAACACGACATCGAGCGCCGGACTCGTCCGGATAAAGCCTTCCGCGCCCCGCATCATCGAGGATCTCGACGCGAACGAGACCTGGACGGGAGTTCTCCCCGCGCCCGCATACGGCACTTCAGCCGGTGAAACCCGAATCAAGGTGGCGACTGGCTCTGCTCACATCGTCTTCGGCGAGGAGCTCTCCGAGCCGCCGGTGCTCTTCGGATCGGACGGAACCATACGGACGGCGAGCGAACTCGAAACAGGCGCCTATCGTGTCGCGGGCAGCCCCGGTATCCTCCTCCTGCGCGGGAAAGGGCTTGTCCGCATCCAGAGGCAGTCGCAGGAAAGCCCCTGGGATCAGCTCATCGCCTCTCCCGACCGAAACAGGTTCGAACGCTGGAAGAAGAGGACGGACGCGTCGTGGACCGAAGGGCTTCCTGTTCTCAAGCCGGGAAGAAACGTCGGCGAGGGATGGTTCCTCCTGACGCCTTCCAGTCCCGCCCTCGTGAGCCTGCGGACGGAGAACGGAGGGTATCTCGCCCTCTACGGCGGGAAGCGCGTACACGCCTACCGGGCCGGCGGAATCGGGTTGACCGCCTACCTCGATACCGAACCGATCCTCGTGTACTGGAAACCCCAACCGGGATCGCGCGACCTCATCCTCGAACAGCGGATCCCCGTCGACTTCCCGAAGGACAGGGAGTGGCTCTTCCTCGGCGCGGGCGAGGAGGCCGTGTTCCGTTTCTCCGTTGCCGAGGAATCCGCGGTCGGCGTGGCGGTCAGGGCGGAGGGAGAGATCCTGGAGATCGAGCTGTACGACCGCTCCTTCACGAGACTGGCGTCAGGGCCGCTTTTCTACCGGGTACTTGCGCCGGGAGAATACGTGGCGGTCATCCGAGGCGCGGACAGGCCGGTCAGATACATGCCCCTGCTCTACGGCAACGAAGGAACCAGACAGGATGTTCCGGAAGAAATCACCCGATCGTACAAGGAGGAATAGCGCAATGAAAGGAACGATTCTGTCCGAAACAGCGAACCCCGGCGCGCTGCCGCGCGCCGAAACCCGCCATTACCGCCCCGGCGCGCTGCCCCGCGTTTCATCCATTGCCGCGGCAGCGGTCATGCTCCTCCTTGCCTCCGCGCTCTCCGCCCTGGATTGGTCGGTGAAACCCGAGACCTATCTGCGCGGCTGGGATCCCATCACCGTGGACATCGGGACGGACAAAGGCCCCGCGGCGGGCGGCCCCTGCGACGATCCGGGAGACTTCTTCCAGATCATCCCCTTTCACCCCGGCGAATACCGCTGGCTCGACTCCCGTCGGATCATCTTCAACCCCGCGGAGGCCTGGCCTCCCCTGAAGGAGTACGAGATCGTCAGCTTCGGCAGAAGCAAGGTCTTGTCGACCATGCTCACCCCGCCGACTAGGATATCCCCCGCCCCCTCCAAGGGAAACGAACCGCTTTCCGAATTCACCGTCTCCTACCCCTACCCGATGGACCCGGCCATGCTCGCCGACATGATCAGGGTCGAGCTGCGGCCTCTGCCCGGCGTGGGAGACGCGGGACTCAGGGTCCTCGGGCCTGCGGATCTCACGGTCAAACCCCTGAACGAGCTCGCATCGGGGGGAGACTTCACGTACATGATCCGGCTCCGCGAGCCGATCGGGTACGGGACGCACGCCACCCTCATCTTCAGGCTCAGCTCCGACGAGCGAATCCCGGGCAACGCGGCGAGCTATGTCTACACGACCGCGGAGGTCTTCCTCCTCACCGCAGTCGGTTCGGGGAATTCCCTCCTGCCGGTCACCCAGACGGGCGCCTCCTACGCGAGCAGCCAGGCGATCAGCCTCGGCTCCTCCGCACGGCCGGTGGTCCTCAGGTTCTCGGAGGCGCTCGGACCGGTCTCGCTCGAGGAGGTCAAGAGGATGGTCCGCTTCGAGCCGGCGGTTCGTGATATCGCGGCCGAGGTCTCCGGGGAGTATCTGCGGATCAGCTTCAAGGCCGACCGCTCCACCCCGTACCGGGTCAGGATCCTCCCCGTGCCGATCAGGAGCGCCCGGGGGCGGACCCTGGGCAACACGGGAGAGGCGAGCTTCTGGTTCTACCTCACCCAGCTCTCCCCCTTCATCTCCTGGAAGGAGGGCCAGGCCATCGTCGAACGCTTCGGCCCGCAGGTGTTTCCCATGGAGGGGCGCGGGATCGAGCGGATCGATCTGCGCATCTACCGGATCGACCCTCTCGACCTCAGATTTTGGCCCTTCCCGTCCTCACCGGTTTCCGTGAACGAGCAACGGATCCCGCCCATGCCCGGCGAGGAGGATCAGGCGGGAACCCTTGATCGAAGGATCAGGCTCCTCGGGAGTCCGGATTTCTCCGAGGTGGTCCAGCTTCCCGTGAGCGCGCGCGGCAACCAGAGCAGGTTCGGCATCGACCTGGCCCCGTACCTCCAGAAGATCTCGGGCAGCGCCACGGAACCGGGAACCTACCTCGTCGGGTACCGGCTCCTGGACGGTTCGGAAAACCGCTTCTACGTCAGGCTGCAGGTGACCGACCTCAGCCTCTCGACCGTGGAGGAGGAGCACGGGATTCTCTTCCTCGTCACGAGCCTCTCCACGGGCAATCCCGTGACAGGGGCGAGGATCTCCATCGAGGGGACCGTTTCCGGAAAGGCAGGGTACGTCACCCTCGTGACGGGAGTAACCGATTCCAAGGGGAGGTTCCTCTACCCGCACGTCAAGGCGGTCGAAGGCTCGGTCAGGAGAATCCGGGTACAAAACGGCCCGGACCAGCTCGTCCTGGATACCGCGGCGCCCCCTCCCAACTTCATGAACAACCACTGGTACGGTTCTTCATCGGCATGGCTCTCCTGGATCTCTACGGACCCTGTCGCGCGTCGCGAGGCCCCGGTGCAGAAGGGCTATATCTTCTCCGACCGTCCGATCTACCGTCCCGAGGAACGGGTGTACATCTCCGGCTTCATCCGCCTGCGGCAGCAAGGGGAGATCGTACGCGACCCCGAAGGCACGACCCGCACCGTGACGATCACCGGCCCCGGCTACCGCGACTGGAGCTGGGAAACGGAGATCGGCGCCCAGGGGGAATTCCACCTCACTTTCGAAGAACCTGACCTGCCCACCGGCGAATACCAGGTCCGACTGTTCGACAACCGGAGCCAGGAGGTTCTGGACGAATTCACCTTCAGGAAGGAAGCCTACCGGGTCCCCACCTTCGAGACGCGGATCAGCGGACCGGACAGGGTCCGGCTCGACCAGCCCTTCGAACTCCTGCTGACCGCGGACTACTACGCGGGCGGCCGGGTCGTTGGCCAGGAGGTCTACTGGAACGTGACCAAGTATCCCTACACGGCGAGTCCGGCCGGATACGGCGACTTCCTCTTCGCCAGCGACGAACGCTTCACCGGCC
>CAZPZF010000001.1:20446-47764 GCA_964590705.1 uncultured Spirochaetales bacterium
GGCCGCGCCCCGCGGCAGGAAAGCGGGTACGACTCATGGACGGACGGCACCGATGAGCAGGGAGCCTCGGCCATCCCCCTGGACCCCTCCCGCGAGAACGACGGGAACCCGGTCCGCTACATCGTGGAGGCCACGGTCGCGGGGGCCGACCGGATGACGGTCACCACGACCTTCCAGGTCAAGGCAATGCCTCCCTTCCTCACAGGCGTGCGGCATCCCCGCTTCGTCCGCGGGGAACTCCATGCCTCTCCCGAGGTGCTCATCCTCGGATACGACGAGAAACCCCTCGCGGGTCAGCCCTATACCATCCGCGTCTACAGCCGGCAGTGGCACAGCTATCTCGCGGAGAGCGATTTCTCCACCGGGGACGCCCGCTACGTCAGCGATGTCGTGGACGTGAAGATCTTCGAGGGTGATTTCGTCTCTGCCGCGGGGCCGGCCCAGCACTCGATCGACCTGCCCGAGTCGGGCGTCTACGTGATCGAGATCCTGGCCCGTGACAATCTGGGGCGGCTTCAGATCGTGAAGACCGACTTCTTCGTGGAGGGGGATACCCCCGTCTCCTGGGGACGTACCGAGTCCAACGTGTTCGAGGCGGTCCCCGAAAAACGGGCGTACCGGCCGGGCGAGCAGGTCAGGCTCGTCATCAAGAGCCCGTACCAGGACTGCAACGCCCTGTGCGTGATCGAGGGTCCCAAGAGAAACTCCTACTTCTGGATCCCGGTCAAGAACGGGCAGGCGACGTTCGAATTCGAGGCCACCGCCGACATGACGCCGACGGTGCCGATCCACATCCTCCTCCTGCGCGGCCGGGTCCCCGGAACCGAGCGGATCAGGGGAAACCGACCGGACACGGGCAGGCCGGCGGCCATGGCGAGCACCACCTGGGTTCGGGTCCTTCCGACCGCGAACCAGGCGAATCTCCGCCTCTTGCATCAGGAGCAGACCCTGCCGGGCAAGACCCTGCAGATGGAGCTCGCGCTCACCGACCCTGACGGAAAGCCCCTCGACGGAATCGCCATCCTCTGGCTCGTGGACCGCGCGGTGCTCGCCCTCGGCGAGGAGCGCTTCCTCGATCCCCTCGACCTCTTCATCGACACCCTCCCATCGAGCTTGCGGTTCCGGGAGACGCGCAACATGGTGGTCGGGAACCTCCCCATCGAGGAGAATCCAGGCGGCGGCGGCGACTGGGAGGAGGCATACGCCGAACAGGCGCTTCTCGACCGCGCCACGGTGCGCAAGAACTTCCAGACAGTCCCGTACTACAATCCCCGCGTCGAGATCAAGAACGGCCGGGCCACGGTCGACATCCCCATACCCGACAACCTGACCGAATTCGCGGTGAGGGCGGTGGCCCTCTCCGGATTCTCACGCTTCGCCACGGCAAGATCGGAGATCGCGGTTCGCCTGCCCGTCATTGTGCAGTCGGCCATGCCGCGCTTCGTGCGGCCCGGCGACTCCTTCATCGCGGGGGCCATCGGCCGCGTGGTCGAGGGTCCCGGTGGGCCCGGCAGCGTCGAGGTCCTCGCGACCGGGATGCTCGTCAACGGAGCCGAGGGGGTATCCGAACGGATCGAACTGGCCCCGGCCCTCGCCATGCCGGTGGTCTACCCGTTCACGGTTCCGACGACACTCGAAGGGGGAGACACGGTCACGGTGCGCTTCGGAATCGAGCGCTTGTCCGACCACGCGCTGGACGCCTTCGAGATCAGCCTTCCGGTGCGGCATTCCGTGCATCGGGTCACGGAGACCTTCACGGCAGCGCTTAAAAAGGGAGATCCGGCCATGACGATTCCGGTCCCCTCCGAGTCTTTCCAGCCCGGAAGCGCGCGGATCGATCTCACCGCGGCGGTCAACCCAGCTCTCCTCTCGATCGTCACGGGGCTCTCCTTCCTCTCGACCTACCCCCACGGCTGCGTCGAACAACGGGTGAGCATGATGTACCCGCTAATCGCCCTGCAGGGATTGCTCTCCCGGATGGGGCTCGCCGATACTGCCGCGGTTCCCCCTGCCGCGTTCGCGGAGCTGATGAAATACCTGCGGGAAGCCTCGACGGAACGGGGGCTCTTCTCCTTCTGGCCGGGGACCACGGGTTACGTCAGCCTGACCTCGTACGTGCTCGAATTCCTCGTCAAGGCTCAGGCCCTCGGATACGAGGTTCCGCCTGACCTGATCATGAACGCGCAGTCCGCGCTGCGCGAGGCGCTCCGTTCCGATTACGAGGGCTTCATTCCCGGGCAATCCTTCAGGGAGCGAGTGGACGCGCTCTTCGCGCTGGGGATTTCCGGCAGTTTCGACATCACCTACGCCTACGACCTCCTCGCGGACGCGCTGGGCGCGGACCTGTACAGCCAGGCCCGGCTCCTCGAGCTCTTCTCCCTCCAGGGACGCGGAAACGAGGCGGGAGTGAAACGCCTTCGCGCGAGCCTGGAGAGCAGGATCTCCTTCAACCTGGTGAACCGGCAGAAGGTGTTCGCCGGGCTCAGGTATGATACGGACTCCTGGGGAGGGCTCATCGTCTCCAGCGAAACGAGGACCCTCTCGCACGTGATCAAGGCCCTGCACATGTACGGCTACGCGGATATCGCGTATCTCGTGGACGAACTCCTGAAGAGGGGAGGTCCCAATGGCTGGGGATCCACGATCTCGACCGTAGCCGCCCTCGACGCCCTCAACGAAACGCTCGCGGATCTGACCGGGAAACCGCTCGGCGTGTCCGTATCCTCCGCGGAAGGCAAGGACACCATCGATCTTTCCAAGACGCCGCTCGTTCGAAAGCGCTATACGAACAGGCCGCCCTATGCCGTTTCGGTGGTAAAGGGTACCGAGCCGGTCCACCTCCTGGCGCGGCTCTCCTACCTTCCCTTGGGAAGCGGGGCCGCCCTCGCCTCGGTGAGCCAGGGCTACGGGGTCCAGACAGTGCTCCACCTCTATCGCGACGAGGTCGAGGTGAACCGGCTCGTGCCAAAGGCGGGGCAGACCATCTCGTTCGAGGTCGGGGATATCGTGGAGATCGAGGGGATCCTCCGGCTCTCTGACCCGGCCACCTTTGTCGCGTTCTCCGTACCGTTCGCCGCGGGCTTCGAGCCCCTGAATCCCGGCCTGGCCACGGCGCCGCGGGAAGCGACGCCGGCGGGAACCGACAGCCGCGAGGCGGACTACACCATCTACGGCGACGACGCGATGACCTGGTACTTCAACGAAATCGGCAAGGGGGAATACCGCTTCTTCTTCCGAGTCAGGGCGAGCTTCCCCGGAACCTTCATCCAGCCGCCGGGTACGGCCGAGAACCTGTACGACGCCAGATTCTTCGGTAGGGGAGAGGGGACGCGGATCCTCATCATGGAGAAGGAGTGAGGAGGCAGAGCTTCCCCTGGGTTCCGCGCCGCCGCTGCATCCCGATCCGGCGCGCCGCTCTCTTCATCGCGGCGGCAGCGGCGCTCGTCCTCGCGGCCCTGCCTCCGGCGATAGGCGCGGCGCGGGCCCGTTTCACCGATCCCGAACCAACCCCGATATTCGTCGACCGCGGAGGCCGCTACCTCTCCGAATACCCGGAACCCTCGGATTCCCTCGGATTCTGGAAGGTCCCCCTGCCTATCCCGCATCGGATCGCGTCGGCGTTCATCGCCGTGGAGGATCGCCGCTTCCGCTCCCATCCCGGGGTGGATCCGAAGGCCTTCCTCCGCGCGGCGTGGCGCCTCGTTTCCCGGGGAAAGGTCGAGGGAGGTTCGACGATCGCCATGCAGGTCGCACGGCTCCAACGCCCCGCCAGACGCACGGTATGGAACAAGCTCTGCGAATCGTGGACAGCGCTCTTCCTTACCGCACGCTACGGAAGGGACGCCGTCCTTGCCCAGTACCTCCGCCTCGTGCCCCAGGGGAACAGGATTTCGGGGGTGGCCTATTCCGCGCGGAGGTTCTTCAGGAAACCCTTGGCGGATCTGAGCTGGGCCGAGGCCGCGTTCCTCGCCGCCATTCCCAAGTCGCCGAGCGGCATGAACCCCTTCTCCATGGAAGGCTTCCGGGCGGCAAGGGAAAGGGCGGGGCTCGTCCTCTCCCTCCTCCGGCAACAGGGCTTCATCGACGACGAGGCGATGACCATCGCGTCCGAACAGCTGTTCACGATGCGCATGCCGGTGCCGGAGGAACGTCCCCCCTTCGCGGTCCATTACATCCTCCGGCTCATCGAGGATTTCGCATCTGATCCAGCTGCGGAGATCGAGAAGCCAGTAAAAACCACCCTGGACTGGGATGTCCAGATCCTCGTCCAGGAAAAGGCGAACGAGGCGATGGAGACGTGGAGGCCGCTGGGCGCGGGAAACATCGCCATCATCGCGGCTGACGTGGAAACGGGGGAGATCCTCGGATACATCGGCTCGGACGACTACTTCGACGCGGAGCACAAGGGATCCATCGACTACGCGACAGTCAGCCGCTCCGCGGGAAGCACCCTCAAGCCCTTCATGTACGCCCTGGGCCTGCAGCGGGGCGTGTTCACGCCGGGCAGCGTCGTGGCGGACATCCCGATTCACATCGTCTCCCGCGGGGAGGAATTCGTGGTGCGTAATCACGACGGCACCCACCTGGGCCCGCTGCTGTACCGCAAGGCCCTCGCGAACAGCAGGAACGTGGCTGCGATCAGAGTGCTCGAGGAGATCGGCGTCCGCGAAGTCTACGACTTTCTTTCCACCCTCGGCTTCGTGGACGGGAAGCATCCGCCGGAATGGTACGGGTACGGCCTGATCCTCGGCGGCCTGTACGTTACTTTGGAGGAACTGGTCACCGGGTACGGGATCCTCGCCAACGGCGGAATGCCCTTCAGCCTCCGGTTCCGGGAGGCTGAAGGCGTGCCCGCGGGTTCGGGCCAAGGTCCGATCGCGGGACAGGGCGCGGGCCAGGAAGATCTCCGCGCTCCCGTCATCGACCCCTACGCGGCGCGGATCATCTCCCTCTTCCTCTCGGACCCCCTGGCCCGCCTCCCCGCCTTCCCCCGGCTCCAGGGGCTGGAGATCCCCTTTCCCGTGGCGATCAAGACGGGAACCAGCCAGGGGTGGCGGGACGCGTGGGCCGTCGGGGACTGCACCGAGTACGTGGTAGGGGTCTGGATCGGACATCCGGACAACGAATCCATGAACAACCTCCCCGGGCTGGAGGCGGCCGGGGTTGTCAGGGATATCTTCCTCCGCCTTTCACCCGAGGCCGCCCGCGGCATCGACGTCAGACCCTTCCCCGCGCCCGATGGAGCCGTTCCCGTCCTGATCTGCCCGCTTTCCGGCAAACCCGCGGGCCCCGACTGCACCGAAAGGGTCACTGAATACTTCCGGCAAGGCGAGATACCGCGCGGCGTCTGCGACGTCCATCGGCGGTACACGGTCGACGTCCGGACCGGCGCGCTTCCCGGTCCCGCCTCGAGACCCGGCGACATCGAGACGCGGGTCTTTGCCGTCCTCCGCCCCGAGTACGCGGCATGGGGAGCGTCGCACGGATACGGCCCCCCGCCAGCCCCGGAGGGGAACCCCTTCCCGACGGTGGACCTCTCGATCACGAGCCCGCCGGCGGGGGGCCGGGCAATCATCGACCCGTCGATCCCCGAGCGCTTCCAGAGCGTCACCCTCCACGTCGTGGTGGATCCGCCCGTCTCCCGGATCGACTGGTACGTGGACGGCGCGCTGCACGCGACCTCCGCCTATCCGTATACGGCCCGCTGGATCCTCCGGCGCGGCACCCACTCGTTCCAGGCCCGCGTTCCCGGGACTTCCATCGTGAGCGACGTGGTCACCTTCTCCGTGGAGGAGTAGCCGGCCTTCCTGCCGACTGAGCGTCCGCGCCGCGTCATTCCGTGGTATAATGGGAAAAAGGAGCGAAACCGCCATGAACGCAAAGACCCTCTCCACGATCTCCCTTATCCCCGACGCGGTACGCCGCGTCGCCGCCCTCATCCTCCTCCCCGACGCGGTACGCCGCGTCGCCGCCCTCCTTTTGCTCGCTCTTCCCGGAGCTTTACGCGGACCGGGCTCGGAGGGCTGCCTGTACGCGGCTGACACGGGAGGAAGCGCAGGATCCGCCTCCGGGGGGGGAGCGGTCGTCGGCACGCTCACCTTCTTCGGCCGCGCGTCTGTGAAGATCGTCACCTCGGAGGGGATCGTGATCTATATCGACCCCTTTGCCCCGGGAGACTATTCCCAGCCCGCGGACATCCTCCTCGTCACCCACGGCCACTCCGACCACAACAAGGTGAAGCTCGTCACGCTGAAGCCCGGCGCCCGGGTTATCGGTGCCGCCGGCAGCATCGACCGGATCCCGTACGAGACGGCGGGCGAGGATTTCTCGGCCACTATCGGAGCCCTCACGATCCGCGCGGTTCCCGCCTACAACAAGAACCACGACCGCGCATCCTCGGTGGGCTACCTCCTCTCGTGGAACGGAATCACCGTCTATCATGCCGGAGACACCTCGACGATCCCGGAGATGCGGGACTTCCCCAAATACCGGATCACGTACGCGCTTCTCAACTGCGACGCGGTCTTCAACATGACCCCGGAGGAAGCATCGGAGGTCGGGAGACTCATCGAAGCCCGGCACATCATCCCCATCCATTCGAGCGGCTCTGGCCTGTTCGACAGGGGCAACTCGGAGGCAGTAACGGGCAAGAGCGTGATCGTGATGGAGAGGCAGCAGACGATCGATCTGACAAGTCCGTAGAGGAAACCACGCTGAAATCCGCGTACCGGAAAAATCTCCCCGTGAAAGAGGAAAACTCTTTTGGTTTCCACTATAATTGGTTCAGTGTGCTCGTCAGGATTCGGCTGAAGTTCTTCCAATGAGTACAAGTTGAAAGATCCTTTCCACCCGACACGGCGAGGCGACTCCGCGGCTCGAGAGGGAAGCTCAATGGTACACGCACAACGGAAATATGTCGGCTTCAAATCGCGGGAATCGGGGGAGTACCGCTACCATCTCAGATTCCAGATCAGCCTCCTGGTCCTGATCACCCTGATCGTCCTGCTCTCCTCGGCGGCCACCCTTCTCGCGGTACTCTCGATCAGCACGAATGTCAGCACCCGGAAGGCGGAAGAGCTCTTCGAGGAGGCCGCGGGCCGGGTCGAGGAGAAGCTGAACCAGCGGATCGACGAGGCGCTCCGGATCGCCGGACAGCTCTCCGTGATCCCCGGTTTGTCCGCGCAGATCACGGGAAACGGAGAGTCCTACCCCGCGGCCTCCTTCATGACCGAGACCCTTCGGCTTCACCCGGGTCTCTACTCCCTCTACGTGGGGTGCCAGGACAGCCGCTTCATCCAGATCATCCACGCGGCGGACGACAGCCGGATCCTCGCGACCCATCAGGCCCCCCAGGGAACCGAATTCATCCTCCGGGCTATTCCGCCTCTTACGGCTCCGGGAGGACGTGAGGAACGGTGGACCTTTCTCGACGCCTACGGAAAAGCCGTCGGGTACCGCGTCAATCCGAGTCCGGACTACCGGCCGGAGCTTCGGCCATGGTTCTCCGGGGCGGCGGCTTCGGGCGGCGCATCCGTTCTCACCCTTCCCTACATCTTCAACTCGCTCAAGGAACCGGGCATCACGGCGTCGCGCGAGGCCTCGCCGGGAATCATCGTGGGCGTGGATATCACGCTCACCGACCTCGAGGGATTCCTGGAATCGCTCTCCCTCTCGCCCGGAACCGGGCTCCTGCTCCTGGACAGCCAGGACCGGGTTCTGGGGGCCAATGCCGCGCTGGAGAGATGGCTTGGATCGGATCTGCCTCCCCTCTCCGATGTCCGTGAGCTTCCGGTGCCCCGGCTGCGCCTCCTCTTCGAGTCTTCTGAGAGCGCCATGGGAAAGGCCGACTCCCGGGAGCTGGAAAGGGAAACCTGGCTCTTCTGGAACAGACGCTGGACAACGGCGGGCGGAACCGACTATCGGCTCTTCACCCTCTCTCCCCTTTCAGACTTCATGGACGGCCTGGATCTGATGCAGCGCAGGATCATCCTGTCTTCCGTCGTGCTCCTGGTGCTTCTCTTTCCCCTCGTCCTCCTCGGCAGCAGATCCCTTAGCCGGTTCCTGGAGATCCTCGCGGAGGACGCGGTGCGGATAGCCAACTTCAACTTCGACGGTGAAACCCCGCGCGGAACCGTGATCCTCGAATTCGACCAACTCACCAACGCCTTCTTGCTCATGAAGCAGACGGTGAAGGCGAGGACGGAAGCGCTCACGGTTTCCATGACGAAACTGGAACGGATCATCCAGCTGGGCATCACGATGTCGGTGGAGAAGGATTCGGATCGACTCCTCGAACTCATCCTGAGGGGAGCAAAGGAGATCTCTCACGCGGACGGCGGAAGCCTCTACCTTAAGGGAGCCGGGCAGGCCCTCGATTTCAAGATCGTCCTGAACGATACCCTGAACATCGTCCAGGGAGGAACATCAGCCGACTCGATCGTCATGCCCCCGGTGCCGTTGTATCGGAACGGAGAGCCCAACTATAACAACGTGGTGACCTGCGCCTATCATACGGGCCGCACGATCGCCATCGACGACGCCTACCAGGATCCAGATTTCGACTTCTCCGGCACCAAGGCCTTCGACGACCTCAATCGGTACCATTCCACGTCCTTCCTGACGGTACCCCTCAAGGTCCAGGGAGGAGAAATCATCGGAGCCCTTCAGCTAATCAACTCCCTCGATCCCGTCACGGGAGAGGTCGTTCCCTTCAGCAGAGACATCCAGGGCTTCGTGGAGGCCCTGAGCGCCGAGGCAGCCGTAGTCCTCTCGAACAGGAACCTGGAGGAGGCTCAGCTCCGGCTGTTCGACGCCCTCATCCAGCTCATTGCGGGAGCCATCGACACCAAGAGCCCATACACCGGCGGCCATTGCGCGAGGGTCCCGGAGCTGGCCATGATGCTCGCCGATGAGGCGGAAAGGACCGATACCGGCCCACTCGCCAACTTCAGGTTCTCCACTCCCGAGGACCGCAGGGCCTTCCGGATCGGCGCATGGCTCCACGACTGCGGCAAGGTGACCACCCCCGAATTCGTTGTCGACAAGGCGGTGAAGCTGGAAACCATGTACAACCGGATCCACGAGATACGCACGCGTTTCGAGATCCTCATCCGCGACGCGGCCATCGAGGAGAAGAAGGCGGTCATCGCGGGCATGGATCCCAATGAAGCCGCGGAGATCCGCCAGCGGAAAGTACGGGAACTCGCAGACGACTTCGCCTTTGTGGCGGAATGCAACATCGGTACGGAGAACATGGATCAGGAGGACATCGAGAGGCTGCATGCAATCGGCCAGCGGAGATGGTTCCGCAACCTCGACCCCAGCCTGGGACTCTCCTGGGAGGAGCAGGAGCGGTTCAGGAGATCCGGCGGGATTACATCCCCCGGATGGGAGCCCCTGCTCGCGGATAGGCCCGAACACATCATCCCCCTGCCTTCCAAGCAGAGGCGCGTTTATGACTCGAACCGATTCATCCTACCGCAGCCGAACTGCCTCTATAACCGAGGGGAGATCTATAACCTGTCCATCCGCTACGGAACCCTCACCGAGGAAGAGAGGTTTAAGATCAACGAGCATATCATGCAGACCATCGTCATGATCGAGAGGCTTCCCCTGCCCGAGTCCCTTTCCAACGTGCCCGAATACGCGGGCACCCATCACGAGACGCTGGCCGGAACAGGGTATCCCCGGGGGCTCAAGAGACAGGTCCTGTCCATCCCGTCCCGGATCATGGCCATCGCGGATATCTTCGAGGCGCTGACTGCCTCGGACCGGCCGTACAAGAAGGCGAAGCCGCTCTCCGAGGCGGTCCGAATCCTCCATCAGTTCAAGGAGAGGGGACTCATAGACCCGGATCTCTTCAACCTCTTTCTCACTTCGGGGATCTACCGACGGTACGGAGAGCGATACTGCTCCTCCGAACAGCTGGACGATGTGGATCTCGCCGGGTATATCGGATAGGCGCGCGGAGAAGGCCGAGCAGCGGGTGCCGCATCTCTACCGAATCTCCACCCGGATCTGCCCGATCATCTCCAGGGCGGTATCCAAGCCAGACATGTCGGAGTCCACCCTTCCCGAGGCTCCAGTCACGTCTCCGACTCCCATGGGCTCCAGGGTGACCGAAACGGGCTCACCTGTGTGCAGGAAGCTCCCGGAATAGAGGAGCGAAGGCTGCCCGTTCACCCCGGTTTTTCCTTTCGGGTATCGTTCGTTGTAATCGAACGACGCGTTGGCTTCGGCGAAAACCCGGTATCTCATCCTAGGCACAAGGGAAAACGCGCGTTCAAGGAAAAATTCGCCCGAGCCGCCCGGCGTCGCCCCGGAGACGGCCTCAGCCGACAGTGATCCCCTGCGGAAGGAAAAGACAGGAAGCGCCTCCGGCCGCGTGACACCTTTTCCCCCTCTCCACTCCCCTTTCCCGGCTGCCCGGGTGACGTAGATCGCTCCAAGGAAATTTCCGCTTTCATCCTCCAGCCAGACCGCAATCTGAGGAGTCACGCGGATTGGAACGATGCCCATCCAGGCGACATGACTGTATTCCGGACCAGGGCTGACGACCACGAAGATGGTCCGAACCGGCTGATCGGCAAAGACCATTGCCGCCGCTGTACAGAAAAAAAACACGGCCATCGCGGGAGTCGATCCGCGCCCGAACCTACCCTTTCCTTTCATCCTCTCCTCCGCTTTCCGTTCCAGCCGGGATTCAGTCCCGGCCATTGGTGAACAGGCGACCGACCATGCTCTCGATCACCCTGCGTATCCTCTCTTCCCCCTCGGCAGTGTCCAAGGGGACGCCGTTGAAAGCGGAGACCCTGTCCGAAATCACGGCAAGATAGCAGATTCCGGCAACCAGCACGGCTGTCATGGCCTCGAGGTCATCCGAAGAATCGATCACCCTCCGGAAAAGGCCGCTCACCTCCGTCCCCCGCTTCACGATCCGATCCATGACTTCCGCCGCGACCGGATTGTCTGAGGCGACGACCCATCGGAGCAGCTCCCTGTCGACCCGATTGGACCGGAGAGAACGCCACTGACCCACGAAGAGTTCCTTTGCGAGGGCCGTTATCCGCGCGCTTCGGCGTTCCCCGTTTTCGGCGGCCGACGCGAACCTCTCTTCCAGGTTCCTCGTTCCATCTATCCAGAAAGACCGGCGCAGGGCCCATTCCCTGAGGAGGCCCTCGTATCCGTCGAAATATCGGTAGATGAGAACCTTGGATACCCCGGCTCTTTCAGCGACCGCGTTCACTCCCAGGCCGGCGAATCCCCTCTCCTCCACGATGTCGCTGACTGCGGCGAGCAGGAGTTCCTCCGTGCCGCTTCGGCTTTTCACCCCGCTTTCCGATTCTTTCATATCGCGCATGTTACCATACGGTAACATTTGAATCAAGGATAGTGTCAGGAAGATTATGGGGTAACGGTGAAAAACACGATGGATGATGCCCTGCCCCGGGAGAAAGAGCAAACCGCAGAGCATATTTCTCCGAACGGTGGAATTCTGGTACAATTGCACGCGTGCAGGAGGACATCGATGCCGAAACCGGACCCGTGCCACGTGGGCTGGCGCAATAATCAAGAACAACCAAAAGCGTCTCGACCGCCGGGAAACTCAGGCCAAAACCGAACGCCCCTCTTTGACGCGATCACGGAATACGTGAACCGCGATCCGGCCTACTTCCGGATTCCCGGCCATCGGGGCGCGGCAGGGATCAACAGGAAGTGGACAGACATCGCCGGCCCGGAGATCTTCCGCATGGATCTCACCGAGACGCCGCTTCTCGACGACCTGCACAACCCCTCGGGAGCCATCGCCGAAGCCCAGGGGTTGGCCGCCGATTTCTTCGGCGCGGAGCGGAGCTGGTTCCTCGTCAACGGTACCACATGTGGCAACGAGGCAATGGTGATCGCCGCCGCCGGCGAGGGGGAAACGATCCTCATTCCCCGGAACGCGCATAAATCGGTGCTCATGGGACTCATCGTTTCGGGCGCGACGCCGGAGTACCTCACACCGGCGGTCGACCCCGAATGGGGAGTCCTGGGGGGAATCACGCCGGCTCAAGTAGAGGCCGCGCTTTCCCGCCTCGGCACGGGGGAAGGGCATAGACCGCCGGTGGGTAAGAGGCCCCGCGCCGCGCTCATCGTGACCCCGTCCTACTACGGCCTCTGCTCAGACACGGCTGGAATCGCGTCGGTCTGTCACTCCTTCGGCGTACCCCTCCTCGTGGACGAGGCGCACGGGGCCCATCTATACGCCTCGCCTCTGCTTCCCGCGGGCGCGCTGGCCGCTGGCGCGGATGTCTGCAGCCAGAGCATCCACAAGGTTGCAGGATCTCTGACTCAGAGCTCCATGCTCCACATTCGTTCCTCCCTTCTCGATAGCGCGCGGCTCGAGGGAGCGTTGCACATCCTCCAGAGCACGAGCCCCTCCTACCTCCTCATGGTCTCACTCGACCTTGCCCGCGAGGAACTCGCTCTACGGGGCCGCGAATCGGTCTGCCGCGCCATCTCGCTCGCGGAGTCGGCCCGTGACCGCGTCAACCGGATCCCCGGATTCAGGTGCATAGGGAAGGAGATCGTCGGGCGCGCGGGTATCGCCGGCATCGATCCCACCAGGCTTGTCATTAGCGGCACCCGCGCGGGGATCAATGGTTTTCTCCTGAAGCAACTCCTCTTCAATCGACACGCTGTGGATGTCGAACTTGCGGACTGGAACAACGTGGTTGCGATCATCACGGGGGCGAATACAGAAGAAGAAATCGACCGGCTCGTATCGGGACTTCGGGAAATCGGCGCGGCAATGGGCAGCGTAACGGGCCGCATCGGCGGCGGCTCCGACCGCTTAGAAGGCGGCGTTTCCGCCTCCGGACATGATTCCGGACTCGACAGCATTTCCGGCGCGGGAGGCAGACCCCTTCCTCCGGCTCTGCCTTCCCCCCTCCTGCCGCCCCTGCCTCCGAGGGCGCTCACCCCCCGGCAGGCGTTCTTCGCGACCAAACGGGCGGTTCCGTGGAATGAGCATAGGCGGCAAGCCGCGGGCGGAACGGAACATAGGCACGCGCGACCCATCGGACTGATCGCTGGCGAGATGATCGCTCCCTACCCGCCAGGGATCCCGGTAATCTATCCTGGAGAGATCCTCACGGAGGAGATCTGGGAATATATCGACCGATTCCGCCGCGAGGGGCTGCACATCCAGGGGCCGGCGGACAGGGATCTAGGAACTTTCAGGGTAGTCGAGGAATAGCTTCGCTTCCTCGGTGTCGGTGGCGGAACGCTAACGGGCCGCGCCTTATTCCACGATCGGCACCAAGATCTCGAAGCGGTGGTCCTCGGACATCGGATCGCCGGCGTTGGGTAGGTAGCGCTCACGGCTGAACGGAAGTCCGGGCCGGTGAGACGAGGCGGGAAGCCATTCCGCGTAGATGTACCGATAAGATTCGGGGATCCGCGTCACCGGACCCCGATGAGTGAACACGAGGCAGAGGGACTCCGGAACGGTCTTCATCGAGAGGTCGACAGGCATCGGCATGAGCTCCTCCAGCTCCGCTCCCACCATGATCTCGACCACCTCCTCCTCCGAGTCGCCGTCGGGAAGCGACGAAATCTGCGTGAACCTGATCGGCCGTGCCAGTCCTGGAATGGTTCCGGCCCGCGCCATGAAACGTTTCCACAGCGCGCCCACCGCGCTGGTTTCCTCCCAGATCCTGACGCTCCACCCCACGACGATGACCTGGGCAACCGTTTCGATCCGGGGCTGCTCGCGGATGGTGAACCTGACGGAGGTCCCGTCCCGGAGGTTCACGGCGGGAGGATGGTAGGCAAAGGGAGCGCCCCTCCTGACCGCCGAAGGAGCGGCTCCCATGACCCGGCTGAAGGCTCGGGTAAATGTTTCAAGATCGTTGTAGCCGAAATCGAGTGCGATTTCAGTGATGACGGATCTGTTCCCTTTTCCGGCCGCGGCGATTCTCCGAGCGGCTTCGGAGAGTTTCCTCTTCTCGAAGTACTCCCTGGGCGGGAGGCCGGTGATCCCATGAAACAGCCGCGTGAAATGGTGGAGGGAGTAGCCGGATTTGGCGGCCATCTCGGGGATCGACAGATCCTCCTGCAGATTAGCCTCGAGCCACGAGACCGTTTCCAGGATGATCTGCGCGTTCGTCCGTTCCGGCATGTCCGGCATTCCTCCTTTCTCGGGCTGTCACTCCAGCCCGATCCCCCCTTCCGGGACCCACTCTCCCCAGTCGGGAAGCCAGCTGGGGGTCCTGCACTCTCTGACCCTGTCCGTGCAGCCATAGTAGGCCTTGATGTCAACCACGACGGTGTCGTCGAACGCGTCGATGTTGTCGATCTCGAGGACGCCTTTCTCCCGGTCGACGTGGAGCACCGCGCAGACCGTGGCGCAGATGGGGTTGGGCCTGAATGGCCCCCGGCACGCGAAAACCCCAGCCCGGCGGCCAGGAGCGTACGGAAGATCACTCTCAACCACCGCCCTGCCGTCGAACCCGAAGTCGTGGCCTGCCCACCAGAATACCGCGCAGTGGCTGTACTCCTCAAGGCCCAGGAGACCGGCCCGATACGCGGGGTCGATGCGTACCAGGGTCTCCTTCCCGTTCCGCACGATCCTCCCGACTTCCCTCAGTTCCATCTTCTCAGCCATTTCTCCTCCTTCCGGGGCAATTCCCGTTTCGTGACTGTCACGGAGAATGTAAAGGGAAACTGAAAAAGCTTCTTGAGGAATCCCGCTTCCGGTACGATAGCAGAACGGGCTGTGCGTAGGGAAATTTGACGTTTTGGGACACAACCAGTGTCCGGAAGCTTATGGGCAGCCCCATATCTTGTTCGGCTTCATGTCAAAAGCCCCTATATGTGGCGTATCTTTCGGAAAACCCACAATCTTCCGGACACTGAATTCGGTCTACCGCCCGTCGGAGAGAAAGGCCAGCGCGAACGCGGCGAGAATGGAGGCCCCGTGCGCAAGCACCGCCTCGTTGACCGCGAACCGAGGGGAATGGTGAGGCTGATCGCTCCCCTTCACCGCGGGATCGGCCATGCCAAGGACGCCATAGGCGGCCGGCACCTTCTCGCCGTAGTAGCTGAAGTCCTCCGATCCCATGATGATCGGCATCTCGACAAGGCCAGCGGCGCCGAGGATCCCGCCGGCGGCCGCGGTCAGTACGTCGGTGAGGCCAGCGTCGTTTACGGTGACCGGGTAGATCCGCGTGTATTTCACCTCGGTCTCGCAACGGAGAGCGGTGGACACTCCGCCGATGATCCTCTTGATCTTTTCCTCTATCCCCTCCCGCGTTGCCCTGGATGTGGTCCGGACGCTTCCGGTCACCACGGCCTTGTCCGGGATGATGTTGGGCGCCGTTCCCGCCTCCACCTTTCCGACGCTCACGACCGCGCTTTCAAGCGGGTCGATCTCCCGGCTCACCACGGTCTGCAGCATGGAGATGATGTGCGCGACGGCCACCGTAGGGTCAACCGCGGTATGGGGAGCGGAGCCGTGCCCCCCCTTGCCTCGGATGGTGAGTTCCCAGATATCCGCGGAAGCCATGAAGGTCCCCTTCCTGAACCCGAATTTTCCCGCAGGCAGCTGGGACCAGATGTGCAGGCCGCCGATTGCTGCAACCCCATCCAGAGCCCCTTCGGCGATCATGGCCGGCGCGCCCGAATCGTAACCTGCCTCCTCCGCGGGCTGGAATATGACCCGCACCGTGCCGGGCAGATCCTCCCTGTTCTCGGAGAGGATGCGGGCGGCCCCTAGAAGCATGGCCGCGTGAGCGTCATGCCCGCAGGCATGCATCACCCCGGCTTCCTTCGACGCATAGGCAAGGCCCGTGTCCTCCTGTACGGGCAAGGCGTCGATATCGGCCCGCAGGGCCACGCGGGGACCCGCCTTTCCCCCCTCCAGGTCAGCGACAACTCCGGAACCCGTGTGCCTGAACCCGCGCCGGACATGAGCGAATCCAAGTTCGCGGAGCCGTTTCTCCACCATCCTGGAGGTCTCCTCCTCCTTCCACGCGAGTTCCGGACGGGCGTGTATCTCCCTCCGGATCATCGCCAACTCCTCTCCCAGTTCCATTCCACGCATCCTGATCAGTTCTATATCCATCGACTCCTTCCTTCACGACATCGGCCATTATAGCAGCTTGACGATGAAACCGGCCAGGATCACCGAACCGATGGTGACCGTGGCGAAGCCGGCCACGAGCATCTTGGGCAGGAGCTGTCTAAGCAGGAACTCCTTCTCCTCCGGCGTTTCGGACCGAGACTGCGCGACCTCCTGGCAGATGATGTAGGTTCCCGGGAACCCGAACAGGCATGTGGCGCTAACGGCGAGGCTCAGCTCCCATGAGTAGTGGAGGATCCTGCCTATCACGACGGAGATGACGACCATACCGACGAGCGAGACGGCGAACGCGAGCAGTACGGGAACGATGAGGGAAACCACCATTTGCGGCGTAGCTTTGGAAAGGTTCATGAAGATCGGAACCATCATGAGGAACAAGGTGAGTCCGGCCGAGTTCGCCTTTTCCAGGATCTTGTGCTCGATGAAGCCGATCTCGTAGAAGAGGATGCCGAACAGGAGGGCAACCACGTAGGGGTGCACTACGTTCTTGGTCAGTTTGGCCACGAGAACCGCGAGCCACGCGACGAGGAGAGCCTTGGCCAGAAGGACGAAGGGGGTTCTCAGAGGAGCCGGCAGCGGGGGGAAAACCTTGAGAGAAGGAATTTCCGGATCCGTTCCCTTGGCAGTTTTTCCCGGCGTGTCCCCTCCGCCCGCGCGGAACGTGGCGATGAGCCGGGAAGCCTCCCGCCTGAGACAGAAAGAGGCAACGGGAAGACCGATGAAGCTCTGGAGCACGAGAAGGAGAGTGGCGAACACGGCCAGCGCGTCGAGCCCCTGGGCCTTTGCCGCCTCGCTCATGATGAGAGTCGCGACCACTCCACCCGAAATCGGACCGATCGCCACAACCGCTTTTTCCCGTCCGATGATCGGAGTGCCGATCAGGAACAGCGATGCCGCGATGGCAGCGAGCGCCAGGAGGGCGATGATGAGGGTCTTCCACTCGTCCTTGAGATCCCGCAGTTTCATGAAACTGCCCATGTGCACCATGAGCATGGCGATAAGGCTCATGGCTACCGGCGTGATCTTAGAATCGTCGAAAAGGGTCAGGGGAATGCCGAGCCAGAACCCGACGAGAAAGATGAGTCCCGAAACGAACATCATGGAGAACAGGGCCTTTGTTTTGTTCGAGACAAGGTCGCCGACGGCAAAGGCCGCGGCGATGACGAGAATCGCGGTCAGGGAATTCATGGAAACCTCCTGTTCCTGTTTTCGTGAAGAGGGCTTCACGTTCACGCATCGGCGGCATGCTGACCACTGTCCCTTCGGCGTATCAACCGCAGCGACGGCGATTCCTCAGCGGCTGCCCGAGCTTGGTTGCAGCTGCCGCCCGTTTGTTTCTACGAATAGTAACTGTTTCTACAAATAAGATCAAGAGGGGTGATACGAAGGTTGTAAAACAAGGGCGGATGCGCGCGTTTTTCAGGGAGAGAATAGGCGGGGTGGTCGCCTGGAGCGCCTATGCGCGGCCGGCTTCTCCGGAAGCCGCCGCCAATCATCCGGACAGTCAGCGCGTATCGGGCTCCGGCGCCTTGCCGAAGTACATGAGCTCCCACACAGCCGCGTCTTCGGTCACCGCTTCCACCACCGCTTCTCCCTCGAGCCGCTCGACGGTGACCGCGCCGGTGAACCGCAGATAAGCGCCGTCGAAACCGGAGACGAGGGCTATGAAGCGCTTCCACCCCCGGACCCCGTCGATAAATCTGGCTTCCATGAGATCGGAACGCCGGGAAAACGTGACCCGGTACTTGTCCGCTCCGTCGTCGTACTCGTAGACGATTCTATCGGCAACGGGTTTTCCCGTGGCCTCGTTCACGCGGACATCCTCGGCTGAAAAGCGCACCTTGGAGCCGTCCTCCGCCAGGATCCTACCCCCCCTCGCCAGCATGAAGACCGGGATGGAATTCCCGCCGTACGAATCGGCCGCCGTGATCCAGCTGGCGATGAGCGAATATTCCCCCACCTGGGCCCTGCCCCAGTACCATTGGTGGATCAGCGTCGGAAGAAAGGTGTCTCCCCAGTTGTGGTCATGATAGCCGGAGCCATGCGCGGGGATCGTCTCTTCCCCTACTGTAATGGTACCCGAGACATCGCCTCGCGGAACTGAGGGGAGCCACGCGAAGTAGTGCCCTTTTCCCCCGCCAAACACGGAAACCCCGGTTTGCGGTCTCCAGGCGGGAACCGTTCCGGTAAGCCGGAGATCGGCCCGAACATCCTCGATATCGACATGAAGGTCGTAGGTATGGAGATCGCCACTGACGCGATTCGGGCCGACCCTCACGTCGCAGCGCTCCCGCGACGCCTCAAACTCGCCGGCGCCGACCCGGACGGACCTGCTCACCCTGCTCCCGTCCGGCCGGTCCAGATCGAGGGAAACCGAGGGCCGCAGCCCGATACCCGACATCTCGGCCTTTGTGTAGAAGACGACGACAAGGGTGGAGCCGTCGTCCGGCCTGAAGTCGAAGTCCCACCACTCGTAATCTCCGGGAGCGCCCGTGGTCCGCATCCCGTCCTCCCACGGTTCGATCACCCCTCGGGTTATGCCCAGCGCCCGGTAAGCTTCGTCGGTGTTCTGGGTATACGCGCCGCCTCCGGCACCTTCAGCCGTGGTCGCGCACCCCGCCAATATGGAAAGAATGACAACGCAGATCGCCGCGCGAATCCACGGTGATCGATCCTTGGATGGTTTCATGACTTCCCCCTTTCTTCATTTTATCACGGATCACCCTTTCCAGTGATGACGCCGGCGCGGAAGCACTTGCGCTGCGGCAGGAGAGAGGATATACTATACATCTGTTACGCCATGAAAGACATCGCCTGGAAACTGTCCATCCTCGGAGACGCGGCAAAGTACGACGCCTCGTGCGCATCCTCCGGAAGCTCCGGGAGAAGCGGCGCGCCGGCCGGGGATATTGCCGGGCTCCGCGGATCTCCCGGCACGAGCCGAACGCGGGGAACCTCGGCCCAAGCGGGCAGTCTTGCCGATCCAGTCGCTTCCCTATCCGTACAGCCTCTAAGCACCGGAATACGGAGCGCGGGCCGCGGCGGTTTCGGATCCACGGCCCCTGTGGGAATCTGCCACGCATGGGCCTCCGACGGACGCTGTATCTCCCTCCTCAAGGTCCTCTTCACGAATGCCTGCGTCTACGACTGCGCCTATTGCAGGAACCGGCGTTCAAACGATATCCCGCGCGCCGCATTCACCGTTTCCGAACTCGTCGATCTCACCATCGGGTTCTACCGCCGCAACTACATCGAAGGGTTATTCCTCAGCTCTGGCATAACCGGCGACCCAGAATACACGATGCGTAAACTCCTAACGGTCGTGCGGACCCTCCGGATCGACCGGGGATTCAACGGGTACATCCACGTCAAGGCCATCCCCGGCGCGTCAGCGCGGACCATCCGTGAAACAGGATTCTTCGCGGACCGGATGAGCGTGAACATCGAGCTGCCGACGGAACGCTCGCTCACGCTCCTCGCGCCCGAGAAACGCAGGGAGGACGTCTTCGGTCCCATGGCGCTGATCGACAACGTGGAGCGGGAACGGGGAAGGTCTCCATCCGTGTACGGCAGAGGCGCGCTGCCCGGCCGCGGCCCAGCGGATTGGAACCGAACCGGCCGTCTCATCCCCGCGGGCCCCGGGGCAGCCCTCTCGACCGGACAGTCGCCCTTTGTCATCGACGAAACCCTGCCCGACATCTGCCGGGAACCGACGGTCCCCTACGGCTCGGCCGAGGGAGGGCTTTCCGCGGGCGGGGGACAACCCTTCGTCCCCGCTGGCCAGAGTACGCAGATGATCGTCGGCGCCTCGCCAGAACCGGACAGCCAGATCATCCGGCTCGCGGAGGGGCTCTACCGGAAATTTGGGCTGAAGCGGGTCTACTACTCGGCGTACATCCCGGTGAACGAGGATCCCCGGCTTCCGTCTGCCGCGCCCCCGCCCCTCCTGCGCGAGCATCGGCTCTACCAGGCCGACTGGCTCCTCCGCTTCTATCGATTCTCGGCCGATGAAATCACGACAGGATCGGACGGCGACCTCGACCAGGACATCGACCCCAAGGCGATATGGGCTCTCTCCCATTTCTCCCTTTTCCCCGTGGAGGTGAAGACTGCGGACTACGACACCCTCCTGCGGGTCCCCGGCATCGGCGTGATCTCCGCGCGCAGGATCATGTCCGCGCGCAGAAGCGGCGTCCTCTCCTTCGATTCGCTGAAACGGGCCGGCGTCGTGCTTAAGCGGGCCAAATATTTCATCACCTGCGGGGGAAGGTCCCTCGAAACCATTCCTGTGGATCCGGACAGGATCAGGGCCATCCTCAGCGACGCGTCAGTCGCCACCAGGGGTTCCGGAAGGAACGAGGCGGCGCGCCTCGGCTTCGACACCCCCGCCGCCGGCGGACCCGATACGGCCGCGCACGGAGGGCACGGGGCGGCTCCGGAGCCTGCCCAGCCGGAACTGCCCTGGTGACCATCCTCGAGTACCCGTACACTTTTCCCCAGGACGGAGGTCTGCGCGGTTTCCTCTGCGCAGTGTTCGAGGCGTACCGGCTGAAAGCGATGGATCCCTTTTTCAGGTGTTCGGGCGGACCGGAACTTTCCTTTCGTACGACGGCGAGAGCACGGGCCGGGGGGGAATCGGCGGCGGCCCGCGGGAGCTCAGGCTCTGCTGAGAGCGCGGGTCAGGCCGCGGGCCTCTTCGACGAGATTGTGCCGGTCGCCTACTCCGCGGAACGCGCCTCCCGGGTTGCCGAAGGGATCCGCTCCCGCGGCGGCCCGGAAGCCTGGTTTCTCGTTGTCCGCGCCTTCCTGTCCGACATGGAAGAGCGCGAGTCCACTATCTTCCGGTTCATCAGGTCCGTCATGGACGGGGGAGGATCGAAAACCGCGAACCGTCTCGACCTTTCCGAAGCGGTTCATGTCAGGCGCGCGGCCGGCCGCACCGGCAACGAGGCGCACAAGTTTCTCGGCATCCTCAGGTTCGTGAAGTACGGCGATATCTACTACGCGGCCATCGAACCCGACTGCCGTATCCTCTCCCTGGTCGCGGAGCACTTCCGCAACCGGTTCGCGGACCAGGAATGGGTGATCCACGACCTCCGCAGGGCCGAGGCCCTGTTCTGGGACAGGAGGACCCTCTCCTTCGAGACCGGAGTCACGGCCGATCCTCCGACCGACGAGGACTCCTTCTTCGCGGGGCTGTGGAAGACCTACTTCTCGGCCGCAGCAATTCGGGAGCGGCGAAACCTCGACCTGCAGCGGAGGTTCGTGCCCATTAAGTACCGATCCCACATGACAGAGATGGAGTGACAACTGTCACGAAGATTGTAAAAAGCCGGGCCTGAGACGCTCCCCCGCCCCTCTACCGCGTCAGCCATACCCGCAGCCGCGCCAGGAGAAAGCGAGGATTCCGCAGCCGGCGCAACGCGGTGAGTGTCGCGTTGTCTTCTTCCGTCAACCAGAATTCCCGACATCCTGAGGCAGTCGGACCTGCGGCGGAGGCCTGCTCATCCTCGCCCGTCAAAGCCGTTTCAAGACCGTCGAAGTCTTCCAGCGCTCCTCGATCTTTACAATCTTCGTAACAGCGATCGGAACCGTACCAACGACGGTTGAATTTCTCGGTGATGAGCTCGATTTCCCCGCGGACAAAGGGGCAGACGGCGGCAAGCCTTCTGCAGTACTCTCGTGGGGTTTCGCTCGGGAGGCGGGCTACCCCGCATCGCCCTCCCCACCGCACGAGAGCCAGGTAGATCTCCACGGTTCCCATACGCTTCCGCGAAAACAGCGCTTTAACTCGGGCGAGAAGGCCGGAAAGCCCGCGGCAAATCCGGGCAAGAAGTGCGGACAAGCCCGGCGGATTTGTCCCGCGATCCTCCCTCGCCGTTCTGGAGAGAAGCCAGCGCACGAGAACCCATAGAAGCGCGATCACACCGACAGCGGCTGCCGCGATGCCCAATCCCAAAAAGGCCCAGCGCAGGATGGCATGGAACAGGGTCTCTCCGCCTTCCGGAACGGGGATGGAAAGACCCGCATCCCCGAGTTCCTCGCCCCCTCTTTGGTATTGCAGGTCCGCTGGTTTTCTGCCCAGGAGGAAGAGGAGGATCCGTGTCAGTATTCCGCCCGCAAACCGGCCCGCGCTGTCGATCGCCATCGCCGCTCGTTTCAGGATCGGGAGAAACAACAAGGCGAATCCGCCGATCAGGGCGAGAAGGGTCACGGTGAGGCTCAACGCGACCCCTGTTCCCCGATGCCTTTCCAAAAAGGACCTCGCCGCGTTTCTCCGGCTCCTTGAAAGGATGATCCCGGAGATCCCGAAGACCAGCAAGGGAAAGAAAAGCTCAACGGACAGGTCGTCCGGGATCGGCGGTCCGCCCGGTTTCCGGATGAGCATCCTGACGAGGAACAGGAGGAGGAACATCGCGGTTCCGATATCAAAGCCGCCATAGATAGCGGCGTACCCGCGCCTCCGCGTCACGAGGCGGACGCCTCCCGCCCAGAAGAGCGCTCCGAGAAGCGTGAAGAGAACGAAGAACAGCCACCCCGCGAAATCCCGCTCGCTCCCGAGGAACCATTGGATCCAAGCGATCCTGAACAGGGGAAGGGGAATCCCGTAGAAACAATGGATAAGCGCGAGAAACAGAAGGGAGAAGGAAACGGCGTGGAGAGAGCCCACCACCAGGACCCGCCATCCCTTCCCTCTCGACAGGGAGGTCAGCCCGAAAGAAACGCAGAAGAGGACGGCTGCCCACGGAAGGGGGAAGGGGCGTCCAAAGAGGGACAGCGCCAGGAAGTCGGACCACGCGTACCGCCAGAGGAAGGATGCGCATCCTCCGCATAGGATCCGCAGGCGTCCTCCCTCAGCGGCCATCGGCGACCTCCTTCCCCTGCCAAAAATCATCCAGGGACCGGATGACGATCCGGTCGTCACCGACACCGGACGAGGTTCCGCCGGAAGCCGCGAAACCGATAAGGGGGATTCTCCTGCGCGCCAGACGACGTCCCTCGGAGAGAATCTCGCGGGCTTCGCGGGCGAATAGTACGCAGGTGATCCCCCACGAGAGTGCGGGGCCGCGCTCCAGCGCGTCCGCTAAACCCGTCGCGCTTTCCATCCGCATCCGCGCCATCGTTTCCAGCATCATCGAGAGCTGAAGCGGGCTTCTTCCCGGCGGGATGACAGGGTTTCCTCCCCCCTCGAGAGAGGCGTTCGTGACAAAGCCGGCGGCGAATCCCTCACTGTCCAGGTGTACCGCGATCGATGCCGCGGCTTCGATCGCCTTTTCAAAGGACTCTTGATCGTCGAGCCGGGAAAAGCCACCGGCCTCGATCGCGATGAGGACCTTTACCTCCTCCGAAGGATCGAAGATCTTCTCCTTCAGGCTTCCGTACCTGGCGCTTGCCTTCCAGTGGATGTATCTGGCCGGCAGCCCTTGCTGGTAGTCACGCGTGCCGAGGATGTATACCGGGTCGTGGACAGGGCTCTTGTCGCCCGCTCGCCCGAAGAAGTCCCGCCTAGGCAGGGCGATCGTGGGAACAGCTATGATCCTCGGATAGACGATGACAGAGATTCCCGCCTTTTCCCGTTCTCTTCGGTAGAAGCCGAAAAGGTCCCCGGCCGAGAGCCTGATGGGTCCGATACCGTATACGCCTCGTCGCATGGCCGTGAATTCCCAAACGAATTCGCCCTTCTGGTGCCAGAGGAGTCCCGTCTCTCTCCGCATGGACGAGCCGTCGCGAAGCACGAGTCCCACAGTCTCAAATGTTTCATCGGAACCCCTTCGGATATCGATGCGCAGGAGGATTGGCAGGATTTTTCGGTTTTCCACGACCGCCCGCAGAGTGAGAAACTCGCCAGGAAAGAGGCGTAATCTGTCCGGAACCGCGGCGCATGTCACTCCTCGGAAACCTGCCCGGCTCCAGATCCTCGCGAAACCCGTCAGGCCCAGGATGAGGATCGAAGCGACCGCGAGATCCCGCTCCTCCCGCAATAGGGCAAAGAGGCAGAGGACCGCCACAAAGACGAGGATGATGGGAACTGAGATGACCGACGCGGATTCCTCCGGTTCATCGCTCATAGGACGCACCTACTCAGTTGCTGATCGCGATCGGAACCGTCGGGAGGATCCCCCGGAGGATCTCCTCTGCGGTTTTTCCGCGCAGGCGTTCCTCCTCGGTGAGGATCAGCCGGTGGCAGAGAACGGGAGAGGCGAGGGCCTTGACGTCGTCCGGAAGAACGTAGTCCCTCCCCCGGAGCGCGGCCAGGGCCTGCGCCGCGTGCATCAGTCCCAGGGAAGCCCTGGGGCTGACCCCATACCGGATAGAGGGGTGGACCCGCGTTGCGCGCGCGATATCCGCGATGTACTCCTTGACATGGCCGGAAACCAGGATGCCGCGCCTCTCCCGCTGGAGCCGGACGATCTCGGCCGGATCAACCACAGCATCGAGCCGCAGAAAGGGGTCGGCATCCTGGAATCGGTCGAGGATGTCGATCTCCTCGGCCCTGTCGGGATACCCGAGGCTGACGCGGAGGAGAAACCTGTCCAACTGCGCCTCGGGCAGGGGGAAGGTCCCCTCCAGCTCGATGGGATTCTGGGTCGCGATGACGAAGAAGGGCTCGGGCAGCTGCATGGTTTTTCCATCTACCGTCACCTGACGCTCTTCCATGCTCTCGAGGAGGCTGGACTGGGTTCGCGGGATGGTCCGATTGATCTCGTCGGCGAGCAGGACATTGGACATGACGGGTCCGGGCTGGAACGCGAAATCGCCGGTTCGCTGGTTGTAGACATTGAAGCCAGTGATGTCCGAAGGGAGAAGGTCCGGGGTGAACTGTATCCTCCGGAAGATTCCCCCGATGCTCCTTGCCAGCGACTTGGCGATGAGGGTCTTCCCCTGCCCCGGTACGTCCTCGACGAGGACGTGCCCTTCGGCGAGCAGTGCCACGACGATCAGCTCGATGGCCGTCTTCTTGCCCACGATGACGGAGGCCATGTTCCTCATCAGGGTTTCGCATGGATTGAAATTCATGACTGACCTCTTAACGCATTTGATATGATCCGGATCATTCTTTCCCATATCCGCATGAAAGGCAAGTAATAAAGGAGGAACAACCATGGCCGACTGCGAATGCCTTCCCGGTTGCCTCTTCTTCAACGACAAGATGGCCGATTCAACCGGGCTCGGTAAAATCTACAAGAAAAAATACTGTCAAGGCGATAACTCGAAATGCGCCCGATACATGGTATTCAAGAAGCTCGGAAAACAGATGGTACCCCCCGACCTGTATCCGAACATGATCGAACAGGCCCAGGGCCTCCTGGCGGGCAATAGAAAGTAGGCGGGAGGTCTGCAGACCCGCTGGCACCGATTCCCCGCTCAACGCCGAACGCTCGAATCAGAGCCGCCCGATATGCGGTTTTCCTTGCGCGCGGACGGCACCCCGGTATACCATCAGCCATGGACGGATGGAAGAAACGGCTCATACAGGCGGGAACGGAGGGACGGATCCCCTTCGTGAATCAGGAAAGGGCGGCGCTCACGGACGAGGACCGCGCGTACGCGGGCCCCGGTCCCTTTGCCGGCATGCCGGCTGACGAGCGGGCGCGCGCCGTGCTGGCGCGGATGACCCTCGCCGAAAAGATCGCCTTCATCGGCGGAGATCTCTCGTTTGCGGTACGGGGGATTCCCCGCCTCGGTCTCCCCCGCGTCTGGACCTCGGACGCCACGGGCGGTATCAGGGGGCACGGGCCCTCCACATCCTTCCCGTGCATGCTTGCCCTCGCGGCAACGTGGAACCGCGATCTGGTCATGAGAACGGCGCAGGCGATTGCGGAGGAGGGTCGGGCCAAAGGAATATCCATCCTCCTCGGTCCCGGACTCAACATCTACCGGGTCCCGGTCTGCGGCAGGAACTTCGAGTACGCGGGCGAGGATCCTATCCTGGCCGGTACCCTGGCAGCCTCGTACATCGCGGGCGCACGAGCAGGCGGCCTCCTCACCACGGTGAAACACTTCGCGTGCAACAACTCGGAGTACGACCGCCACAAGACCGATTCCGTGGTGGATGAGCGGACGTTCCGGGAGATCTACCTCCGAGCCTTCGAACTCGCCGTCAGAAACGGGAAAAGCGCCGGAGTGATGTCCTCCTACAACCCGGTGAACGGCACCTACGCCTCCGCGAACCGCCGCCTCCTCACGGAGATCCTCCGCGGGGAGTGGGGGTTCGAGGGCTTCGTCATGTCCGATTGGAATTCCCTGTACGATACCGTCGGCCCGATGAACGCGGGCCTCGACATCGAGATGCCTTTCGGGAAATGGCTCTCCGCGAAACGGCTGAAACCCCTCCTCGCCTCGGGCGCGATATCCGAAAAACAACTCGAATCAATGGTTTTCCATCTCCTTCGGACCTTCTTCGCCGAGGGGATCTACGACCGGCCGACAGTGGAAACCAGGCGGACGAAAGAGCGCGCTCCTTCAGGAAGCGGCGACGCTGACAGCGGATGGCGCGAAAGCGGTCACGCAGAAACCGCACTTGCCGCTGCACGCGAGGGATTGGTGCTCCTCAAGAACGAAGGCGCGCTTCTTCCGCTGACCGCGACGGCATCCATGCAGCTCCCGGCGGCCGGGGTTTCCCCATATCACGGCAGCCTTGCTCCAACCGTGATCGCGGTTATCGGTGAGCAAGCGGAAACCACGGAAACCGGAGGAGGCGGATCGAGCAGGCTTACCGACGTTCCTGGAGCGGTGTCGATCCTCGACGGGATCCGCTCCTGCGCCCCGCCGGGAACGGAGGTCGTTTACATCAGCGCCGGCGGCTCCTGCGGTCGCGGCGACTCCCGCGTCGTCGGCGGACAAGACCGCTGCGATTTCGAGGGGAAGCGGGGCGCACGCACCGGAAACCTGCGGGTCAAATACCCCCGCGGGTGGAAACGACTGTCCACGCGAGACAGGGGGATCCTCGCCGACGCCGCCGCCGTCGTCTGCTGCGTCGGCTATACCCACTTTGACGAGAGTGAGAGCTATGACCGGCCCTGGCGGCTCCCGAGAAATCAGGCGGGTCTGATCCGCGAATGCGCCGCCTTGAATCGGAAAATCATTGTCATTCTCACAGGAGGAGGCGGGATCGAGACCGAATCGTGGCTCCCGGCGGTTCCGGCTTTCATCCACTGCTTCTACCTGGGCGAAACCATCGGTCAGGCTGT
>CAZPZF010000001.1:47774-59567 GCA_964590705.1 uncultured Spirochaetales bacterium
GCTGTGGGCGAGGCGATTTTCGGCCGTATCAACCCTTCCGGAAAACTTCCTATAACCATGGAGAGGTCGCTGGACGACATACCCGCCATGCGTGGCTATCCTCCCGACTACGAACGGGTATCCCTGCGAAGGGTCTTCGTCGGCCAGGGGAACCCGCGTGTCAGGAAAACCTGGCCGCTGCAGTACCCCGAGGGACTCATGGTCGGATACCGTCATTTCGTCACCGCCGGGACTCGGCCCCTTTTCCCCTTCGGTTTCGGCCTCTCGTACACAAGCTTCGTCCTCGAAGACATCGCGCTGTCGGCGCGCTCGTTAGCCGCGCCGGCCGGGCAAAGGATCTCTGCTTCTGCCGGCGGTCTCCCAGCCGGCGGCGCTGGGACCTCTCCCGCGGCAACGCCTCCCGCCTCCCTTACGGTATCGGTAACGGTCCGCAATACCGGCTCCATGGCCGGGGCCGAGACGGTCCAGCTCTACATCAGGGAGGAGAAGCCGGCCCTTCCGAGACCGGAACGGGAATTACGCGGATTCGAGAAGGTGTTCCTGAAGCCCGGAGAAAACAGGCGGATCGCCCTGTCGATCACCGTGGAGGATCTGTCGTTCTACGACACAGCCGCTGGATGCTGGCGCGCCGAACCCGGCCGGTACACTGCTTTGATTGGAACGAGCTGCCTCGATATCGCCGCGGAGCTTGAATTCACACTGGAGAAGGGTTCGGCCTGAGGATCCGGACGGCCTTTCAGCGCCCGCTCAGGCCGCCGCCGATGCATACGCCTCGCGTCGTCCCCTCTTCCTCAGGAGAGGATCTCCCGCTCGAGGGTTTCGCCGTAATCGAGGAGATCCTTCAGAACCAGTTTGTCAGCCGCGGGGGTGTCGACCCTCGAGAGGCGGTTCTTGACGTCACGCATATAGGTGCCGTAATCGAGAGCGCCGTCCGGTTCGGGGGTGAGGAGTCGGGACGCGCAGAAGCTCTTCCAGCGCGCCCGATCCTCCGGGCCGAGGACCTCAGGATGATTGCGGGCGGTGTACCGCCACAGGAGTTCCGGACCCCGCGGGTCGAAGATCTGGAAGCGCCCGGACAGCAATTCCTCCGGCGCGGCGTTCCGAACCGCGGAGAAGACCTCGCGGTCTTCGTCAGGGAAGAAGTCCCCGCTGTAGATCCGCAGATCAGGATCCCGACTCTGCCGGCGCTCGGGTCCGGCGTACACCGCGCGTATCCGCTGGATCAGGTCCTTTCTTTCCGCCAGCATCTCTGCGTTGCGCACGCAACGCTCGACGTCTATCCCGAGAGCGGCCGCCCGATCCGGATCAAGCGTTGAAAGAGGTGCCAGCGCCGGAGAACGGTTCAGGTGGACTCCCTTCAGGGGGATCCGGGTTTCCGGATCGAGCTCTGCTCGGCTCGTGAAGACCCGCCGCCTGATCTCGTCGACATCAGCATCGATCCAATCGGAAGGATCGGTCCGAAGATCATACACGATGACCTGGTTCGGTTGTTCGGGGTGGACGCTCAACGGGTAGACGATAGCGGTGCATCCCATGGCCGACGTGAACATATCCGATGTATGAAGCACAGGCCGCGGATCGTGGAGATTGAGCATCTTGCGAACCTCCTCCTTCTTCCGGAAACGGAAGAAATAGCGGAAGAGCTTCTCCTGCCTCTCGAAGAGGAGCTTGGCCAGACTGATCGTCGCCTCCACGTCGGAGAGGGCGTTATGGGCGTTCTCGTGGGCTATCCCGTTCGCAGCGGCAAGAGCCGTCAGCTTGAAGATCGGCCTGCCGTCTTCGGCCGCAGGCCAGACGATCCCCTCAGGCCGGAGGTCCCGAGCCATGCGGGCAAGGTCGATGATGTCCCACCGGCTGTTGCCGTTCTCGTACTCGCGCCGGTAGGGATCATAGAAGTTGCGGTAGAAGAGGGCGCGGATGAACTCGTCGTCGAATCTGAGGTTGTTGAATCCGGCCGCGCAGGTCCCCGGCTCGCTCATGAGCTCGTGGATGCGCCGGGAGAACTCCCTCTCGGAAAGACCGTCGGCGTTCACGATCCGCGGGGTGAGCCGGGAAACGAGGCAGGCTTCCGGATTCGGGAGGTAGTCGGGGGAAATCCTGCACAGGATGTCGACCGGTTCCCCGATCCGCTGGAATCGGTTGTCCGTTCGGACCGCCGCGAACTGGGCTATCCTATCCCACTGGGGATGGGTGCCGAAGGTCTCCAGGTCGTACCACAGCATCGTCTGGGCCATGGGGCTATGATAGCAGGCTTGGACGCGAGGCTCAAGGATGAGATAGTGTCCGGAAGATTATGGGCCGCTCAATGTATTGTGCCTTTCATACTCTTCCGGACACTGTTGATCCTCTACCCTCGATCGCTCCATTCACGGATCGCTTGGAGAAAGGCGGGGCCGTAGCCATCTGCCTTGACCTCGCCTACGCCGTGGATCTGGCGGAACTCCGCGGGGTTTCCCGGAGCCTTGGCCGCCATCTCCTTGAGTGTCTTGTCGCTGAAGATGACGTAGGCAGGAACCTCATGCTCCTCAGCGAGCTTCCTGCGGACGGCCTTGAGATGCTCGAAAAGCCCCGGGTCGCCTCTATCGGCGTCGACAGTTTTAGGCTGTACAGCCGGTGCCTTCTTCTTCTCAAAACCGCCGAACCTGACCAGGGGAACCGCCTTTTCTCCCCTGAGGACCGGCCCGGACAGGGACGTCGTCTGGAGGACCTGTCCGCGGTCATAGGCCACCGAAACGTACCCCCCGTTTACGAGCTGGGCCCCGTATTCCATCCACTCCTCGAACCTGTGTTCCCTTCCCGCGCCGAAGGTCTTCAGGGTATGCCATCCGGGTTCCACCACATCCTGAGCCCGGCTTCCCCTGAGGAGCAGGGCGCACTGCCGCAGGGTGGCCCGTTCCCGGGTTCGGAGGACCGCGGACAGGAGCTTCTGAGCGATGATCGTGCCGTCGAAGGTATCGGGGGGATCCTCGCACACATCGCAATGCCCGCAGTCGGTGTCGAGGGTCTCGCCGAAGTAGCTGAGGAGGATCCGCCTCCGGCAGCTGCGGGCCTCCGCGTATCGCTTCATCCGGTCCAGCTTGGCAGTCAGGAGCTCGCGCCGGTCCGGGCTGGCCTCGTCTATGAATTTGAGCTGCTGGGCGACATCCGCGTAGCTGTAGAAGAGGAGGGTGTCCGCGGGCAGGCCGTCCCGTCCCGCCCTGCCGCTCGCCTGATAGAAGCCCTCGATCTTCTTCGGAAGGTTCCCGTGCACCCCCCACCGGACATTGCTCTTGTCTATGCCCATCCCGAAGGCGACTGTCGCGCACACAATGGTCGTCTCGTCCCGAAGGAACGAGTCCTGCGCCGCGTGGCGGTCGGCGGAATCCATGCCCGCGTGATAGGCGAGCGCCGCGAAACCCCGTTGGCGCAGTTTTTCCGCGAGATCCTCGGTGGCGGCACGGCTTAGGCAGTAGACGATGCCCGCCTGACCACGTCGGTTCCCAATGAATTCCAGAAGCCCCTCGAAGCGCTTCCGCCCTGGAAGAACCGCCAGGTGGAGGTTCGGCCGGTCGAAGCTGGCCAGGAAAACCGAATCCTCGTCTATGGAGAGCTGTGAGAGGATGTCCCTCTGTATGGCAGGATCGGCGGTAGCGGTCAACGCGACGAGCGGCACCCCCGGCAGCATTTCCCGAAGCGCCCCCAGCCGGGTGTACTCCGGTCTGAAATCATGCCCCCAGAAGGAGATGCAATGGGCCTCATCCACGGCGACGAGAGAGACGTCCCAGCTTGGCAGCCGCGCCGCCGTGGAGCCGGAGAACAGTCTCTCCGGGCTGATGTAGAGGAGCTTAAGCCTGCCTCCTGATAGAGCCCGGAGAACATCATCGGCCTCCTCCTGGGTCTGCGCGCTGTTCAGGCATGCCGCGGCCACTCCGTTGGCCTGGAGCGCGGTCGTCTGGTCACGCATCAGGGAGACCAAAGGGCTGATCACCAGGGTCAGGCCCTCCAGGCAGAGAGCCGGAATCTGGAAACAGAGCGATTTCCCTCCGCCCGTGGGCATGATGACAAGGGCGTCGTGGCCCGCGAGGATATGGGCAACGACCTTTTCCTGGAGAGGAAAGAATCGTTCGTAACCGAAGACGCGTTTGAGAATGTCGAGAGGATCACGCATGGATGACATTCTACATTTTCAGCCGGAAAAGGGGGAGCTTTTTCTTTCCGGCGTCATTCGTTCGCATCTCGCCGCTGCCGCCGCTCAGCTCTTACTGCCGCTGCCGCACCGCCGCGCTCAGAGAGAAACGCCCGTCACTCCTCCATCTCCCAGCGCTCCTCGCGCTCGGTCAGGTGGCGTTTCTGGGCGTCGAGGATGCGCTTGCGCAGCCTGATCGACTTCGGCGTGACCTCGACCAGTTCGTCCTCCCTGATGAATTGAAGAGCCTTCTCCAGGGTCATGGGGAGGATGGGGGTCAGGGTGACAGCCTCGTCCTTACCCGCGGCCCGCATGTTCGAGAGCTTCTTTGTTTTGCATGGGTTCACGTTGAGGTCGTTCTCCCTGTTGTGCTCGCCGATGATCATCCCCTCGTACACCGGCTCCTTGGGCTCGATGAAGAGGTTGCCCCGCGGCTCCAGATTGAACAACGCGTAGGGAACGGCGTTCCCCTCACGGTCGGAGACGAGGGATCCGGTGAAGCGCTCGGTGAAATCGCCGCGGTACTCATCGTACCCCTCCAGATAGGAGTTGATGATTCCCGTCCCCTTCGTGTCGGTCATGAACTCGTCACGGTAGCCGATGAGTCCTCGGGAAGGGATGCTGAACTCCAGGCGTATCCTACCCGTTCCGTGGTTGACCATGTTGATCATCCTGCCCTTCCGGCGGGACAGTTTCTCGGTTACGATGCCCATGGAAGCGCTCTCGCAGTCCACGAAAAGTCGCTCGATGGGCTCCATCTTCTTCCCGTCCCGATACCGGAAGATCACGGCTGGCCTCGATACACAGAACTCGAAACCTTCCCTTCTCATCGTCTCGATGAGGATGACCATTTGGAACTCGCCGCGGCCCTGGACCACGATCCCCTCGTTGTCCGGGGTGGCCTCGACCCTGATGGAGACGTTCACGAGCGCCTCCTTGCGCAACCGCTCAAGAATCTTCGTGGTCTGCACATATTTACCTTCCCTTCCGGAGAAGGGCGACGTGTTTTTCGCGAACCGGATCGATACGGTCGGCTCGTCCACCGCGATCCTCTTCAGGGGAACCGCAGCGTCTCGGGTGCAGATCGTGTCCCCGATATGCACGTCGTCGATCCCGGCCAGTACGAGGATATCGCCCCCCTCGGCCGAAACAGCGTCGGTCATGGACGGCCCCCGGTAGGTCTGGAGCCTGGTCACACGCAGCGGTTTGGCTGCCCCGTCCTCACCGATACAGACAAGCGAGTCGTTGGGCTTGACCGTCCCGTTGTATATCTTGCCGACGGCGAGTCTGCCGATGTAGTCGGAGTAGCTCAAGTCGGATACGAGCATCTGAAAGGGTTTGGAAAGATCGACGGCCGGAGCGGGAATCGAGTCGACGATGGCCCTGAACAGGGGCTGCAGGTCGGTTCCCGGTTCGTCGAGGCTCTTCGAGGCGGTCCCGTCCCTGCCGACCGCGTAGAGGATCGGGAACTCCAGCTGCTCCTCCGTGGCGTCGAGGTCGATGAGGAGATCGTAGACCTCGTTCAGGACCTCCTTCGGTCTCGCGTCCTGGCGGTCGATCTTGTTGATCACCACAATGATGGGAAGCCCGGCGGCGAGGGCCTTGGAGAGGACAAAGCGGGTCTGGGGGAGCGGTCCCTCCGAGGCGTCCACGAGGAGCACGGCGCCGTCTGCCATGGAAAGGGCCCGTTCCACCTCGCCGCCGAAGTCGGCGTGGCCCGGGGTGTCGATGATGTTGATCTTGACCCCGTTCCACTCCACGGCGCAGTTCTTGGCCGCGATGGTGATGCCCCGTTCCCGCTCCAGGTCGAGGCGGTCCATGACCCGCTCGCTCATCTCCTGCCCCTCGCGGTACACTCCGCTCTGCCTGAACAGTGAATCGACCAGGGTCGTCTTGCCATGGTCTACGTGTGCGATGATCGCTATGTTCCTTATCCGTTCGTTGACGCCTTGTCCGAGCATCGAGAGTCTCCCTCTGTGACCTGACTGGGAAGGATCGGCAGGTGTTTCCTGACGTGAATGCCCTGAGGTTTTTGGCCTGACAGGAATTGTTCCAAACCAGAGCGGCTGATACGGAACGCTGGATCCGCGTCTTCACCGCGGGATGAGGGTATCCGAAAACGGGGGAAAATTCAATACGCGCCGGCCGCGGCGCGCATCGGATCTGCCCACCGGCCGCAGGCAACCTGACGCGGCAGGCCCGCTCGCACATTCCAAAGCCTTCTATTCCCCCCGCAGCCTGATCACCTTGAGACCGGCGTACTCCGGTTCGATACATCGACCACCGCTACTCCCCCACCCGGGCTTGCCATGATGAGGAGGTTCCCCGCCACGGCGGTGTCTCCAACAGCCGTAAATACACCGGCATAGGAATCGGCGTAGCCGACTGCGGCGGGGGAGGCGGGAGTGGTGACATCGACTATTGTAAATTCTTGGGCTGTGTTGCTGTTCCCCACGTACGCATAGGTGCCGTCCGCGGCCACGCCGTTGGCATCTCTATCTCCGGAGTCAATCGTACTCCTCTATATCGGAGCGGCGGCCGCGGAACTATCTGATCTCCAACGCCGCGCGTTCCGCGTTCAGGAGCAGACGGTATCTCTTCAGATACGCCTCGAAGCCATCGACTTCCCACGGTTCGGGTTCCACCGTGGTTCGAACGATCCCGCGAAAGACCCTGTTGTCGAGGTAGTCCGGAAGTGTCTCCCCATCCAGCCCCTGCGCCATATACGCCGCAAGGATGGCCATGCCCCAGGGTCCGCCGTCACCCGCGGTACGCATCGTGGTCACCGGCGTGTTCAGGGCCGCGGCCATGACACGCTGCCCGATGCCCTCCACACGGAAGAATCCGCCGTGGCCGGTAAGCGTGTCGATCGTAACCGATTCCAGCCGAGTCAGGATCTCCATGCCGATGCGCAGGGATGCGAACACGCCGTACAGCTGCGCGCGCATAAAGCTCGCCGGGGTGAACCGCGCGTCAGGCATACGCAGGAACAGGGGCCGTCCCGATGGGAAGCCCGTGATATGCTCGCCGGAGAGGTAGTTACACGTTACGAGACCGCCGCAGTCCGGCTCCCCCTGACCCGCCGTTTGAAAGAGCTTTTCGTACAGCAACTGCTGGTCCGGCTCAATCCCGTACGCGCGGACGCAGTCGCCGAGGAACCGGATCCACCCGTCGATGTCGCTCGTGCCGTTGTTGCAGTGCACCATGGCGACCGGATCGCCCGCGGGCGTCGTGACAAGGTCGATTTCACGGAAGGGATGGGAAAGCTCGTCCTCGAGCACGACCATGGCGAAGACGCTCGTGCCGACGCTGACGTTTCCCGTGCGCTTTCTCACGCTGTTGGGCGCCACCATTCCGGTGCCCGCGTCCCCTTCCGGGGGGCACAGCGGTGCGCCGGCCTCGAGAACGCCCGTTGGATCGAGCAGCAACGCCCCTTCCGGAGTCAATGTACCCGCAGTTTCCCCGGCCAAAGCCACGCGGGGAAGGATCCCGTCCAGTTTCCAGGGGTATCGCCGCCCCTCGACGAGCGTATCGAAGGCCTCGAGTATGCCGGCGTGAAAGCGCTTCGTCCGCGTATCGATGGGGAACATTCCGCTCGCCTCGTCGATGCCCAGCACATGTTCCCCGGTGAGACGCCAATGCACATACCCGGCGAGCGTGGTCAGCCGGGCGATACGTGGAACGTGGGCTTCCCCCTGAAGGACGCTGTGATAGAGATGCGCGATGCTCCAGCGCTGCGGGATATTCCGGGAAAACAGGGTCGAAAGCCTATCCGCCGCTTCCCCTGTCATGGTGTTCCGCCAGGTCCGGAACGGGGACAGGAGCCATCCGTCCCGGTCAAGGGCGAGGTACCCGTGCATCATCCCGGAAATCCCGATCGCCCGGTAGGACCGGGGAATGACGCCGAATTCAGCCCCGACTCTCGCGGTCAGATCCGCATAGCATGCCCGTATCCCGTCGACCGCGTCCTCCAGCCTGTACGTCCAGACCCCGTCCTCGAGACG
The DNA here is from genome assembly GCA_964590705.1 of uncultured Spirochaetales bacterium. Lineage (GTDB taxonomy): Bacteria > Spirochaetota > Spirochaetia > CAZPZF01 > CAZPZF01 > CAZPZF01. The sequence goes on from CAZPZF010000001.1 coordinate 55,944, forward strand.
GTTTTCCCAGGCAAACGATCCGGACGCGATCGGGTTGTGCGACGAATCGATGAGCGACGCCTTAATGCGCGTGGAACCGAGCTCGATGCCCAGAAACGTGTTTCCGGATCCGATGTCGCAGCGGATTTTTCCAGCGTTTTCATTACCCATAACCAGCCCATATCCTCCTTAATTCCGTCAGAAGACGATCGCGACCTTGAAGTCGCCCGCCCGGCCCGTCGCCAGGTCGAATGCGGTTTCCCAGCGTTCGATCGGGAAGGTCCCGCTCACCACACCATCCGTCTTCAGCCTGCCGTTTCCGATGTTCTCGATGACATACGGATAGCAGTACGGGGAGAGGTGCGATCCGAGCACGTCAAGTTCCTTCCGGTCACCGATGATCGACCAGTCGAGCGTGGCGGGCTCGCTGAATACGGAGAATTCCACAAAGCGGCCAAGCTTGCGGATCATGGCCATGCCCTGCGCCACCGAGGAAGGATGCCCGGTGGCCTCGATATAGATATCGCAGCCGTATCCGTCCGTGAGCTTCATGATCTCCGCCGTCACATCGGTTTTACCTGGATTCAGGACGAGATCCGCGCCGAAAGCCTTCGCTTTTTCAAGGCGTTCCTCCTTCATGTCCAGTACGACGAGAAGCTGGGGATTCCGGGTACGGGCATAGGTAACCATGCCGAGGCCCAGCGTCCCCGCTCCGGAGAGAACGACCACGTCCTCGCTGCCGATGCAAGCCCGATCGACGCAGTGCTTGCCGCAGGCGTACGGCTCGATGAGCAGGGCCCTCTCGAGCGGGATACTACGCGGGATCGCATGGATGATCGAGTTCTTCGGCAGGCGCATGTATTCCGCCATGCCGCCGCAGACATCCGTGAAAAAGCCGAAGATCCTGTGCGGCTGGCACATCCAGTATTTCCCCGTCCTGCAGAAACGGCACTCTCCGCACGGAAGGATCTGATCCGCGGTCAAACGGTCTCCGATTCTCACGCCGCGGACGTTTTTCCCCACTTGAACCGCTGTCCCGACAAACTCGTGCCCGGGAATGAACGGCGGCTGGACCCAGCGCGGCTGACCGTCTCCTCCCCAGAACATGTCAGCCCCGTGCATGCACTTCAGGTCGCCCGCACAGACGCCGCAGCCCTCCACCTTGATGATGACATCGTCGTCACCGCATTCGGGCACCGGCCAATCCGACTCCAAACGGTAGTCCGCTTTCCCGTACGCCACAAGGGCTTTCATGGTTTTCGGCGGTTTCATGGACATGATCGTTCTCCTTCTCTGAACGCTCTTACCTCATCCCACAACGGGTCAAGCACGTCTATGGTTTTCCGATAGAGCTTGTACTTCCTCTCGTAGACGGGGACATTTGCCTCAATCGGGCGGAAAGGCGGGCTCATCCTGCACATCGCCTTAGCCGCGGCTGAAAGCGAACCGTATTCCCCGGAGGCCACGGCGCAGATGATCGCACACCCGAGCGCCCCAGCCTCATCGACGTCGACGGCCTCGATCGGAAGGTTCGTGACGTCCGCGAACATCTGCGCCCATGTTGCGCTCTTGGCCGCGCCGCCGGCCAGGCGTATCGCGTGAGTCGGCGTCCTCTTGGATTTCATAAGCCTTTCCAGATGATGACGGTGAGAAAACGCGACCCCTTCGTACACGCTTCGCAACAGGTGCACTTTCGTGTGATAGTTGCTTATCCCCACGAAACAGCCCATCGCGTTCGGATGGACATTACTCGCCATCAGGAACGGAAGGAAAACCGGGCACGCGGTTTCGGGAGGGATCTCCTTCACCCAGTCGTTTATCCGGTTATAGACGCCGGGAGCGCGTTGATCGCATTCCCGGGCCTTGCTGTCCGGCAGCAGCGTATCGACGAACCACGATAGGTTCCCGGCGCTCGTGGGGCTGCACTCCTCCACCAGGTAGTATCCGGGAACGCAGAATTGCGAGTTCATCATCACGCTGCCGTCCGTTACGGGTTTCCTGCTCAGGTACTCGTTGATGCTCCACGTCCCCGCGATCATGCAGATTCGATACTCGTCAAGGACATTGACCGCGATCGCGCAGGCGTCTATGTCGAACGCTCCACCGGCTACCGGAGTACCCTCCAGAAGCCCGGTCCTTTCGGAAACCTCTTTGGTTATACGGCCCGCGATATCCGTCGAATTGATCAGGGGCGGCAGTTTCTCGAGACAGTCCGCGAGTCCGAACAGATCCAGCAGCCGCGGAGAGTACTCGCCCGTGGTGAGATCCATGAAATTTGCCCCCGAGTAATCGCTCCTCTCCGCAAAAGGCTCCCCCGTCAGGCGGAACCTGACATAATCCTTGCACTCGAAGATATACCTGGTTTTTTCAATCACGCCGGGCTCGTTGTCCCGTAACCAGGCGAGAAGAGAGACGGGCTGGCTCGCAAGCACCCGCTGGCATGAGATCCTGAACGCGCTGTCGGCGACTCCGCTCTCCTCCCAGCGTTTCGGATAGATCCACGCGCGGTTGTCGGTCGATATGATTCCCGGCCGAACCGGGAGATCGTTCCACCCCCAGAGATAGAGGCCTTTGCCGTGTCCGCAACAGGCGACGCAGCTGATGTCCTCCGGCTCGATCCTCGCCTTCTCCAGAGCCTCGCGCAGCACCCGGCAATTCGCGTCCCACATCTCCTCCATATCCCGTTCCGTGAAGCCGGGACGGGGAATCAGCATCTTCGTCGTTACGCTGACGGCCGCCCTTTCCCTTCCCGTTTCATCGAAGACGGCGGCCTTCGTTGTCGTTCCCCCGTTGTCGAGACCGATATAGTACTTCACCTCCGCGTCCCCTCCGCGTACCGGTCCCGGATGAAAGAGAGCGCCGACTCTATTTCGCGGTTCGGGTCCTGTCCATCCCGATGCCACATCTCGATCACATACGGACCGCGAAAACGAAGCTCCTCCAGCTTTCTGAACACGGCGGCGAAATCCACGCAGCCCTTCCCGAACGGGACATCCCGGAACATACCGACCCGGCCTTTCACGGGCGGGAGCGTGTCCTTCAAATGAACGGCTACCATTTCGTTCTTCCCCAATTCAAGCTCGGAGAGGACATCCTCGTTCCAGGCGGACAGGTTCCCGATGTCCGGATACACCGTGAGCCAGGGAGAGGGGATCGCGGCCTTTATTTTGCGATACGCGGACACGCTGTTGACGAAATCGGTATCCATGATCTCTATTGCCAGCATGACCTGGCACTTTTCCGCAAGTTCGACAAATCCCGAAAGCCCTTCCAGAAAAAAGGCACGGCTTTCCTCGGTGGAAGGCTCGTAATAGACGTCGTATCCGGCGACCTGTATCACGCGGATACCGAGTTCCAGTGTAAAAGCCACCGCTCTTTCGGCGATTTCCCGCGCCTTTCCCCTGGCCGAAGCGTCGACGCTGCCGAACGGAAAGCGCCTGTGCGCGCTCAGGCAGAGACTCCGGATCCCGATCCCCGTGTCGAAAACCGCTTTCGTTAGCTCTCTGAGTTCGCCGGGACTCCAGGAGAGACGAGCGATCCGTTCTTCGGATTCGTCGATGGACAACTCGATAAAATCGAATCCCAACAGAGCCGCCTGCGTCAGGCGTTCGCGCCAGGAGAGTTCGAGCGGCATCGCTTTTTCAA
>CAZPZF010000002.1:0-40269 GCA_964590705.1 uncultured Spirochaetales bacterium
GGTCGTTTTCCAGGCGCAGTACCAGCCGCTGCCGCTCTCGAGCAGATCCCCCGCCTCCCATCCTGGTTCCGCGGTCTGAAGGGGGAAAGAAAAAGTCCGGAGTCCGGGCTGATCCGGGGAAACCATGATCAGGGAGACCTTCGAGGGAGAGCCTTCCTGGGACAGAACGGTATCGTGATAGACCTGAACGAAACCCGTACCGCCCCTGCAGAAGACGCGCCCCAGGGTCATTCCAGCAAGGTGCCCTCGGTCATAGATCTGATTCGCTTCGAGAAAGTCGGGATGGTTCGCCTCGGCAACCAGGAATCCGTACCCGTTCACCGTCATATAGAGTTTCGATCCCATCTGCAGGAAACCGGAGATCCTCTCCTGAACGGTCCATGGCCTCATGGGGACGCGGCAGTCGGATGGATCGGATATCGGGACAAGACGGCCCCGCTCAAGGACGAACCAGGAGATTCCCATATCGGTTCTCTCGGGTTGGGCGGCGGAACGGGGTTCCCTGCCTCCGCACGAAGCGAGAAAGAGGAGAACGAGGGGCAATGGCAAAAAGAGCAACAAAAGAAAGGCAGGATGCCGTCGCCTCATCGGGATACCCCCTTTTGCATGCCACGTACGTACCGCCGGAGCGGCGCGGAAACCGCTTTCGTCATCCGGCCGACTGTGATCGTCAATAGGATTTCGCGAAAACGGCCCTGTACACGGCGTTTTTCCCGCAGATCGCGCAGGTTCCTTCGACACCGGTCTGGTCGAAGGGAAGGACTCGGATGGTGGCTTTCGTGTCATCCTTTACCTTCTGCTCGCATGCGGCGCTTCCGCACCAGAGGGCTTCCGCGAAACCGCCCTCGCCCTCCAGGTACGCCCGCATCTCGTCCCATCCGGAAACGCGCCTGGTGTGTCCGTTCCTAAAGTCCAGGGCGCGGTCGTAGAGAGACTTCTGTATGTCGGAGAGGAGCGTACGGACGGCATCGGCTCCCGACGTACGGGGCACAACGGTTTTTTCTCCCGTATCCCTGCGAACGAGGAGGATGTTACCCCCCTCCATGTCCCTGGGTCCGATCTCCACGCGCACGGGCACGCCCGCCAGCTCCCATTCGGAAAATTTCCAGCCGGGACTGTTGTTGTCGTCCTCGTCGATCGTCACCCTGAAGCGGGTCCGCAGCTCGTCGTAGACCGCGCGCGCGTACTCGAGGACCGCACCCTTGTTCTGGTTCTTGAAGATCGGAATGATGACAGCCTCGATAGGTGCGAGTTTCGGGGGAATGACGAGCCCCTTGTCGTCGGAATGCGCCATAATGAGAGCGCCGATGAGCCGGGTCGAGACGCCCCACGACGTCGCCCACACATGCTCCAGGCCCCCCTCCCTGTTCTGGAACGTTACATCGAAGGCCTTCGCGAAATTCTGGCCGAGGAAATGGGACGTTCCCGCCTGCAGGGCCTTGGTGTCCTGCATCATGGCCTCAATCGCATAGGTGGTGACCGCGCCCGCGAATTTCTCGGAATCGGACTTCCTTCCCGTCAGGACGGGGATGGCCATATATTCCTCCGCGAACCTCCGGTACACGTCGAGCATCTTCATCGCTTCCCGCTCCGCGTCCTCTGCCGTTTCGTGGGCGGTGTGCCCCTCCTGCCAGAGGAATTCCGTTGTCCGGAGGAACAGTCTGGTTCGCTTCTCCCAGCGGATGACATTGGCCCATTGGTTGATGAGGAGGGGGAGATCCCGGTAGGACTGGTTCCACTTCTTGTACATGCTCCAGATGATCGTCTCTGATGTTGGCCGAAGAACAAGAGGTTCTTCCAGTTCCTCTCCGCCCGCGTGCGTCACGACTGCCAATTCGGGAGAAAAGCCCTCCACATGCTCGGCCTCTTTCTTGATGAATCCTTCCGGAATAAGGAGGGGGAAATAGGCGTTCACGTGCCCCGTATCCTTGAACATCCCGTCGAGGACCTCCCTCATCCGTTCCCAGAGGGCGTATCCTCTCGGTCTGATGACCATGCATCCCTTAACGGGAGCGTAATCCGCCAGTTTGCCTTGAATGACGATATCCACATACCACTGCGAATAGTTCTCTTTTCTCGGTGTTATTCGATCGGCCATGGTTCCTCTGAAGTCGATAGGATGAAGCCATAGTACCCGGAAGAGGATATCTTAGTAAAGAGAAAGAGAGGTATTCCGGACGAGCCGACCGAGAGTCGGTCGTCCGGTAAACGATCTCGACGGTCTTAGAACATCATCGATTCGATCATGAACCGAACGTTGTTCCCGCTCGTGTCGAGCTCGTCTCTCTCGACCACGAAGATCAGGGATTTCTGGTCAGGGGTGACGATGATCTGGCGTATCCGATACCTGATCACGCCGGGCCGCTTGTACCCGGGATTCCCCACCACGAATTCCCTCTTCGATCCTTCCGCAGGACCCTGAATCGTCACTTTAATCGAGAAGGACGAGCTGATATTCTTTCCCTCTCCGGTGCTGCTCTGGACAAGAGAGACCGAATACGACAGATTCGACTGGAAATCGCGGAATTCGAGGGTCTCCTTAGGCTCCTGTCCGTTGAGGAGGATATAGAGTGGGCGGCCCGTATTGAGATGGTCGATCTTGCATTTCGTCACCTCCGCGGAAGCGGACCTGAGCAGGGTGAACAGCGCGCCCATCCCATCATGGCCGGGGTAGGAGAGGGTCTCGAAGACATTCTTCTTCGCCCCGCCGGACACGAAGGCGTTTGCCTTCACGTCGACGATATAGGTTTCGGCATAGGGGTATGACTCCCTTTCCGTAAGTCCGTATTGAGCGAACATGAAGAATCGGGAATCCGCCGAAAAACCGAGATTCACGAATGTCGCTACATCGCCTGCCGATACAGTCGAAGCGAGAACGAATAGAAATGCCATGATCGAGAGAGATCTCTTCATATATGGTACCTCTCTTTCAATATCGAACCTTTTTTTCGTTCCTGTAGAGGCATTTTTCAAAAAGGAGTAGTATTGCTGCATGACATTGAAGCAGAGAAACATCCTGCTCGCCGGAGGTCTCGCGGTATCCGCGTTCCTGTTTATCCTCTTCTTGTATCAACTCATCGCGATCATGGGGGAACTGCCGCGGCCGGGAATCGTTTCGTTCTTCACGGACCGGGGTCCATCCGGCGCTCGACGCACTTTCCCGATATTCGGTGAAAGCCTCTACTCCGTTTCGGCGGGCTTCATCCTGTTCTTCTTCTTCAGAAAAACCAAGTCCGTGGAGATCTTCTTCTTCCTCCTCTTCGTTTTCTCCATCTCGTTCGAAGGGATGAAAATCGTCATCGCCCGCATCTCCCTCAATAGCGGGTCGCCAGTTCTCGGCATGACAATCACCAGACTGATATACGGAGCCAGGATCTTCGGTACGGGATGCGTTCTCGCCTCCGGGCTGCATGTCCATATGGGGAAGTATCAGAAACTCGACTTCATCCTATACACCATCCTCCTGCTCGCCTTCACCTTCGCCTCTCTGATTCCGATAGACGCGAGCGGTATCACGCCGGGGGGGCTCTTGCGTTCCAGCAGCCACTTCATCGTGACTGTACCGTGCCTGATCTCCGAATGCGGGGCGGTGTTAAGTTTCCTCATCTATGGGAGGGAGAGCAAGGCCAAGGAATACCAGATAATGGGGGCCGCGCTCGCCCTCGTGATAGCGGGAAGATTTCTCCTCACCCTGAACCTCGGAACTGTACCGTCCCTTTTCGGGCTCGCATCCCTCTCCACGGGAACGCTGCTTTTTGCGCTCGAGACGCACTCCGTCTATCTCTGGTTGTGAGGAATCGAGCTATTCGGGGTCAGGAGATCCGCGGTATATGAGCAGGGCTTAGATATATCCCAGCAACATAGACGCCGCCAGGCCGGTCCCTACGGGGACGACGATATTGTCTACGTCTCCCGTGGGAAGGGCTTCGAGAAGGGTTGCCACAAACCCGATGGCCGCGGCGATCTCAAGAGAGCCGGTGAGCCTGAAGGAGACCCAGGTCACGACCACGAAACAGGCGAGGCTTCCCGCGAGGGTTTTTCCACCCGTGAAGGGAATGCGGACACGACCGAAGAGCTTGCCGATGATGCTCGAGAAGCTGTCCCCAAGGGCGAGGGCGAATATGGCAAGGGTCGCGGCTGGGTGGGGATACAGAAGCAACGCGATCATAGCGCCGATCCCGAGGGTGACAGGCCCTAAAACGAAACGTCCCCTGTCCCGCTCGCGTGAAGCGGCCAGCGTGAGGCGGGAAATGACAGTACCTCCGCCTCCGGAAAGGCGGAAGTATTCGGAAAAACTATAGATGAGGATTCCGGATGCGAGTACGAACACCGTTACCGTCTTGCTGTAATAAGCAATAATGGGAACCAGCGCTACCAGCATATGAATTGATTTCCTGATCAGCTCGGTTTCTATCTCACGTCGACCGACCGTTTTTACAGGAAATCTCGGAATTGTCGTCGTTGTTCGTTCCATATTTCTTTAGTACACCGCTTCTGTTTAAGATATACTTCACCCTATTATTGCAGAAAGCGTGCCAACAGAAGCAGTTCGGTAACAAGGAAATAATTCCCGCAAAGATAAGCAGTTAAGAAACCATCTAATGTCGGATTTGAGTGTTTTTCCGTAAAGTATGATTAACTATACCTTTATTTTCACAATTCGCTATTATACGTCCGGACACGGACGCTCTGTCAGACGGGATTGGCGAGTTCAGAACCTGCCGGAATTGAGCAGCACGAGCGTACAATTTTTGAGAACCGGTATTCCGGCCTCTGCGAGCCGTTTCTCCAGGCTCTCCGATTCCGTTCCCGGGTTGAGAATCACCCTTTTCGGCTTGAGACCGACCATCTGGTCTGTCAGGGGAAGGGATCGTTCCGGAGCGAGGTAAACCGTAAGCGTATCGACCGATTCCCGGATATCCGAAAGCGCGGAAAGAACGGGAACGCCGTCAAGAGAGCTCAATCCGGGATTGACGGGAATGACACGGTATCCGTGCTTCCGAAGAAGAGTGAACGCCTTGTTCGAGAATTTGTCCGGTTTATCGCTCGCGCCCAGCACGACGACTGTTTTCCCATTCATGGCGGCTTCCCCGGATGCGTGTTCCTGCGTCATCCGCAGACCTTCTTGATGGCGGCCAGAAGCTTGTCTGTGCTGAAAGGCTTGACGATCCAACCGGTTGCTCCGGCGGCTCTGCCCTCTTCCATGACGCTCTTCTGGGACTCGGTCGTGAGAACGAGGATGGGGATGAACTTGTTCGCCGCGTTCTCTCTGACCTTCTTGATGAAACCGATTCCGTCAAGATTCGGCATGTTCACGTCGCTGATGATGAGATCGACGGGTCCGCTGGATAGTTTGTCGATGCCGTCCATCCCATCGCAGGCCTCAACCACCTCGAATTCGTTCTGCTCAAGAACGAATTTGATGCTCTGCCTGATTGCCTTGGAGTCGTCAACAACAAGTACCTTTTTCATTCCGCTACCATACACCTAAGAGTGATCATGAATCAATAATGATACACAATCCGATGTATTTCCAGTCCCCGCGATCTTTTTTTCGTCATGATATGACGGCGCATAACTCCTGGATAGAGGAGAAAGTCCGCAGCCGGACGATCGCCTTGTTCTGTATCTGGCGCACCCGTTCCCTCGTGATTCCGAGGATCTGCCCGATCTCCTCCAGGGTCAGAGGAGCCTGGCCGTTCAAACCGTACCTGTACTGGATGATCTGCTGTTCGCGTTCGGATAACAGGGAGAGCGCCTTCTCCAGGATCTCGTGTATGGTATGTTCAAAAACATCCTCGAAAGGGCCAGCGTATTCGTCGTTGCAGATGAGATCGGAAAGGCTGGTCACGTTTTCATCATCGACCGTCGTGTCGAGAGAGGCGGTTTCGCCGCTGAAATCCATGACCCTGCTCACCTTCGCAGAAGGAAGATCCATGTATGTCGCGATCTCCGTGGTGCTTGGGTCACGTCCCAGCTCCTGGGTGAGGTACTTGGATATGGAAAAACACTTCTTCATGGTGTTGAGGACGTGGATGGGGATCCTGATGGTCCTTCCCTTGTCGGCGAGGGCCTTGATGATGGCCTGCTGGATCCACCAGGTCCCATAGGTGGAGAACTTGCAGCCCTTGGTATAATCGAAGCGTTCCGCCGCCTCGATCAGTCCGATATTTCCCTCGTTGATGAGGTCGAGAAGGCCGAGGCCGCGATGCTGGTACCTCTTGGCGATGGAGACCACAAGGCGAAGGTTCGCGTTCACCATCCTGTTTCTTTCCCGCCCGAGGTTTGTCTCGGCCCTTGCTTTCCGCTCGCGGTATTCCCCGAAGCTGATCTTCTCAGCCTTATATTCAGCCTCGAGATCCAGCAGGTACCTCTTCCATGTCTGGATCGCCTTACCAATCTCCATTTCCTCGTTTTTCTTGAGAAGGGGGTAACAGGAGATCTGCTTCAGATAGAGGGAGAGGGAATCCGCGTCTCCGGAAAACGACGCGTGTCCCGAGAGGTCCTGTTCCGTAAACCGTTCGGAAACCTTTCTACTGTTTTCCATACCGTTTTACTCCTTGCCTTTCTCTTTCTTTCTGTCTGTACTATCAACCGGCAAGGAATGGGGAACAATCGGGGTTTCCTGACACTTTGCATAGGGTTTTCCCCTATATGGGGAAATTACAATACAATCCGATGGAGGGGGCGAGGTACGGCGGCGAACGGGAGGGACGGTTTTCCATTGAGGAGATATTCGCCGGCGTCCGGGGTAACGACAAAGAGGACCGTTCCTTTCGGGGTTTTCTCGTGAAGGAGGATATCAACGCGCCGGCCTGAAATGTCAACGCCGGCCGTCTCGGCTCCGGGAAACAGGCGATCCGATCCGGCCACGGCCGGTCCGTGTTCGGGGACGGAGAAGAGACAGCGGGAGGCAAAGGGCGGCAGAAAAACGAGACACCCTCCCGCGAGGATTCCCCCGTCCATAAACCAGTGTCCCTCGGGAAGGCGGACGGACCTGCCGTCCGAGGAGAGATTCGCGATACAGCGATAGAGGCCATTCCCGATCGAGAAATCGACGGAACAGAAACCTCGATCACACTCGACGCGGAGGATCCGTTTGGGTCTGACGGGAAACTGGGATTCGTAGAGCTTGCGGCATTCCGGGCCGTACTCAGCCGGATTGTCGGAGACGAGGAGCAGCCCCCCGAACAGCTGGTTTAGAAGGAAAAGTGTCTTTCTCTGCTCCAGAGAGAGTGCATGCCCCGTTTCACGAAGGATGGAGACATCGGGATCGTTCATGAATACCTTCCCTAAAAGGGGATGGCGGCCGATCGTGCTCGCCAGCGAATTGATCGTGGAGACCCGTTCGCGGTATCTCAGGAAGGAAAGCCGCCTGTCCTCCCATTTCAAGGCGACGTCCGAACCGATTCTGCAGTATTCGAAGCGCCCGAACGCGGACCCCAGAGGAACGCCGCAGCCGAGAATCGGGACGTCTCCCGCGGCCTCCCGCAGAAAGTCGACGGCCCTGGCCATGGCTCCGCCCCGGGTCTCGCGGCCGGAGTCGCCTAGCGCCGCGGCGTACAGGAAGTCGAGTTTCAGGAAACGGTATCCCCACTCCTCGACGATCGTGCGGAAAACATCCACCAAATAGCCTCTCACCTCTTTGTTTTCCAGATCGAGGGCATAGAAGAGTCCGCCCCAGTTGAACGGGTTGTTTCCAGCCTCGACGGGTTTACCGCCGCGGTCCCGCATGACCCAGTCCGGGTGCTCCCGCAACAGGATCGACCGACCCTCCGCCACTAAAGGAGCAAGCCAAAGCCCTGGAAGATATCCGGCGTCGGAGATCCGTCGGGCCAAGTCCTTCATTCCGCCCGGGAACTTCGAATTGACGACGAGCCAGTCGCCGACCGCGTTCTGCCATCCGTCGTCTATCTGGATCAAGTCTATGGGAAAGCCGCTTCCAGAGAATCCGTTGAGAGCGGCAACGACGTCATGTTCGGTGACTTTTTCATAGTGCCGATACCAGCTCGTCCAGCCCGTGAGGATCGCCCTTTCCTGCCGGGGGATGCCCAGATCCTGCCGGTAAGAGTCGAAAACCGTTTCGATCGTTCCCCGCCTCTCCACGAAGTCCAAACCACGGTAGGTTCCGTCTATCCGATGCCCGCCGCAGTCTCTTGAAACGGAAAGAGAACCCCGTCTCCCGTTCCATGTGAAGAGGGTGAAGCCCTCCCTTTCCCCAAGGGAACCGAAGAACCTGATCGTGTCCGTTTCGGCCCTGCGGAGGTAGGAGTGGGTATACGAATGAAAGACGCCGCGTCGCCGTGGGTACCGATGAAAGAAGGCGTCCCCCATCTTGGCCAACCGGTATTTCCCGCTCCAGTGAGAGAACAGGGGCCTCATCCCTCGCATGGCCTCCCCGGGGGAGAACTCACGCGAATCCGTCCATGATTGGTACCCGTTGGCAAAGAAGCGGAGATCCGCGCCGGTTTCGGGCTCCAGGACGATTTCAACCTCGCCGAGGATGAGCGGCTCGCCGGGTTCCAGAACGAGGGCCACTCTAACCCCCTCGCCCGCCGCGCGAGTCGAAAGAATCGCGGTCAGGGGCCCGTCCGAAAAACGCCGGTCCGCGGCTGATACGGGAACAGACTCGGGCGCGAGTGCCGCCTCCCGAACAACCCCGCGCGCGGGCGGAGACGCGGAGAACCGGAGCTCCTTCCAGCTTCCGTCGCGGGAGCGTTCGGGTATGTAGCGTATCTTCCCTTTCATTGCAGTTTTTTCCGTACCTTTCTCGACGACTCTTTCCTCTGACGGCGCTCCTTCTCGAGGGCCGTAAGGCGTTCGTGCCTTCGCCGGCCGTATACGAGGAGATAGGCTCCCGCGGCCGTCATGAGAAGACAGAGGATCTGGCCCGTGGAGATGTTGAGGAACGAAGAGAACAGGTGCGTCGCCTCCGGGTTCGGGCCAAGGGCGATGATGAAACCGAGATCTCGGTCAGGTTCGCGGAAATACTCGATAAAGAAACGGATGACCCCGTATCCGATGAGGTAGAAGCCGAAGACCTGGCCGTCGTATCGCTTCCTCTTCCTCACGACGAACCACAGGAACAGCCAGAGGACGACGCCCTCGAACAGCGCCTCGTAGAGCTGAGAGGGATGCCGGGGAAGATTGACCCGGGAGCCAAGGGCGGCGATGTCCATTCCCGCCTGCTCCATGAAGCGAACGACCCACGGCTGGCTCTTCGGGAAGGATGGCGCAAGGGGAAAGCCCATGCCCCACGGCGCCGCGGTCACCCTGCCCCACAGCTCTCCGTTGATGAAATTGCCGAGCCTGCCGAACGTGTAGCCGAGAGGGATGCCGGCAGCCGTGAGATCCGCCCATTGGAGGAAGGAATACTTCCGCTTCCGGCAGTAGAGGACCGCGGCGACCGCGGCGCCTATGGCCCCGCCATGGTACGACATGCCGGAAAGCCCAACCAACCGCATGTTCCGGTCAAAAGGCCAGAAGATCAACCATGGTTTCCTGAGGAAAGTTCCGCCCGGATCGTACAGGGTCGTGGCGAGCAGCCGCGCGCCCAGGATGAGGCCGAGGATGACCCAGAAGAAATAGTTCAACACGTCGTCCTGGGAATAGGGAAGCTTCCGCTCCCTGACCTGGAAACGAAGCAGGAGATAGGCAACGGCAAAGGCGAACAGATACATCAGGCCATACCAATGTACGGGGAGGCCGGGGATGATCGTCGGCGAAAGCCATGAGGGAAAGGAAACGAACGCGAGCATGGCTCACTCCTTCTTGGTATCCAGGGGTTTTTCCTTGATATGGCCGGTTGCCTGATCGAAGTAGATGATCACCCCTTTCTTCTTCTCGGTCACCTCGAGAAACCGGCCGTGGGTCTCGAACAACACACCGGGATACAGGGTTCCGCGGACCTTCACCTCCGCGGGAAAATGCTCCTCGAAACGCTCCCGCAGTGTGAACAGCTGCAGGCTCCGCTTCTCCATGACCTTGAGATACTTCAACTTCTCCGCGCGGGCCTTCTCGAGGGATTCACGGAGTCCCTGCGATTCCAGCTTCTTCATCGTGAAATCGATCTTGCTCAGGGCGTCCTTGGCCTTCTGGATCTCCTTTTCCTGAAGCTCGATCTGGTCCATAATGAGGTAGTCCTGGCCAAAGGAGACCTCCGTCTTCATCCCGGTTTCCGATCCGAGATTCATCACGGACATCCCCTTCCTGGCCCGGACCTTCCCGCCCACGAGGTTTCCCTTTTCCGATTCGAGTGAAACCTTACCGTTCGCCTTGATATTGCAGCGCAGACACGCGTTCTTCACGCGGACATCCCCGACGCAGAGAACGGTCGCCTGTTCCACGAACCCTGCGAGGATCTCCTTCTTAGCCCTGAGAACGCCCTTCCCCCCGCCCTTAACCCCCTGATTGATGATGATGGATCCCTCGGCGGAGAGAAGGGCGGAATCGGCGTTCTCGTTGATATGGATATCTCCGCCGGAGAGGACGTAGAATCCCGGAAGAACGCTTCCGTTGACCTGCACCGTTCCGGAAAACTTGATGTTCCCGCATTTGAGGTCGACATCGCCCTCCACCGTATGGATGTCCCGGATGTCGACCAGATTGTTCGCGTAGACGAGCTCTCCGTTCTTTTTCGCGTAGAGAAGGATGTTCCCCTCCTCGTCCTGCTCCTGACGGAAATTGGGCCCGATGGTCAAGGTGATGGGGGGGGCTTGCCTGGCCGTGATCACCTTTCCGGTCACGTCCCATCCGTCCTCCGGTTTCATGTTCGGCGCGAGGATCCTGGCAACGGCGCTTCCTTCCTTGACGGACGTGATCTTGTCCTGATGCTTGTAATCGGCTTTCCCGCTCTTGTCGATGGTGACGCCGCTTCCTGAGGCGACGTTGATGAGGAATTCGACCTTGCTCGACCGCGCATCCCGTGGAGGACTCCCGTTCGCGATGACGACATCGCGCGCTTCCCCCTCCCGCTCCGCCGTCTCGAAGGCCTCGGACAGGGCCGCCTCGTCGAGCCCTTTTACGATCCCCTTGGCCTTGACCGCCGCGTCGACATCGCTCCGCGAGAGACGCCTGCCTGAACCGACGCTCCGAACGAGGCGCATGACCGCCTTCATGCGGTCCGCGGAGAGCTGGATATCGATCGTCGAATCCCGATGCGGCCTGACCCTGAAGAAATGGATATCGTCTTTTTTCTGATAGTCAAGGATGCCGTCCGCGGCGGCAATGACGAGATCCTTATCCTCCTTCACATTCTCGAAAAGCCTGCGCTCCGGTTCGGTTCCGGGAATTCCCTCGAGGATCTTTCCAGTAACGTCGGTTCCAGGGTCACCCTTTGAAACCGGGCCGAGCTTGGCCAGGATCTGATCCTTGACCACGAGCGAGAAGGAAACATCCTCTGTCAGGGGAAATTCCTCCAGGGACTCGATCCCGTCCAACGGCGAAGGAGGGTTTTCCCGGAGGACGGAGAGAATTGCGTCCCTCTCCTTGTTGGCGAGAAAGACCACGTCAACGGTGAATTCTCTAGGGACGCCTTGGAGGGGCTGCTTTCCCTCGGCGAGGACGTATCCGGAAAGCTCGACCGAAGGGCCGCGGTAGAATTCAAGGATGTCCCGCTTGATCTTCTCGAAATCGAGTCCCTTAAGCCCGGCCCCCCTGATGGCGGTTCCCACGTCCTTCAGGACGAGCGGTTTCCCCTTTCCCCTTCCCTTTCGGATCGAAAGAACAGCCTTCAGCCGATCCTCTGAAATCTCAATGGAAAAACCGCCGTCCTGATCGGGAGAGATCGGTTCTTTCCGAAGGGGCGTCCGGCGGGAAAGAGCTGCCGCGAGCAATTCCTCGATCCGTTCGGTTGGCAGAAGATGGTCAGCAGCGATGCCGGCGGCGGCAGCGGCTTCACAGATCTCCTTGCCCGTGGGGATTGGGACATCGGGGGATCCTGGATCGAAGTCGAGAAACGCCGTCAGTTTGTCCGCCGACGCGGTCACCGTGAAGGCATGGGAGGAAAGGGGAAGGATATCCACCCAATTGGCGCCCTTGCGGACAAGACCCGTGTACAGGGCCGTCAGTTCCCCTTTGCGCCGTTCGATTCCGGTTCCCGTGTGGAACGAGACGGGAGCCTTTGCAGGAGGGGGAATGGGCCGGCCGAAGACGCTCTTTCCCGCGCTCCCAGGCTTTCCTGGGAGGATGACCGCGATCCTTTCCCCCTGCTTCACGTATCCCGTCGAAAGGATCCGGGGATCCACATGGACCGGTTCCTCAATTTCCCGTTTTTCCGTGACGTATTCCTCTTCGGCCTTCTGCTGCTTGAAGAGGCCGCCGCCCTTCTTCTTCTGCTCACTCCTGGTTCGTACCGTCTCCACGCGTTTGATCGTGATGACCGGAGGACGGTTCTCGGCCAAGATCCTATCGATCTCGTCCCGGAGATTCGGCGGTACGGTAAGCGGTTCCCACTTGAAATCTTCGGAAGTCGGGTTCTCCGGGGGTAGCCCTCGTGCGATTGCCGCGCTTCCTCCGCCCTTGGCCGCGAGCCCGGCCATGGCCTTCTCGATTCCCGCGGGATCGAACCCCTCGATCACGCCCCGGCTGAACAGAAGGCTGACGACCTTTTCCGTATCCCATGCCTCACCCTTCTCCGAGGAGGCCGGAGAGTACCAGAGTTCCACGGATAAACCCGAGGGATCTATCCTGATGTCTACGGTGCCGATCAGTTTCATGGTTACTGTATCTTGAATCCCTCGTTGAACGCCCTGACCAGCCTGGACTTGAGAAGCTGGTTCTCCTTCTTCAGGGTCGATATCTCGTACTGCTGTGTCTTAATGGTCTCTATTAGATCCCCCCTGGTCAGCGCGCCGCTCTGTAGAAGCGCTTCCACGTCCTGCACCTTGGACTCGAAATCGATATCCGCCTCCATCTCCGCGGTCTGGAAACTCTCCTCGACCTGGTCCATGTCGAGGAAGCCCGCGGTTTCCTCTGGCTGCTGGATCAGCTTGTCCGCTATCCGGTAGATCGCCTGGGAGAGGACCGCCTGCGGCTTGTAGACGATGATGGGAAGGCGTGAAGAAAGGGCGATATCCTGGAAGTGGTCACGGTAGATGATCCCGAGATGCTCCACGTCCACATCGAGGTACTCCTTGCAGGAACGTCTGATCTTGGCCGCCTTCTGGGCGTCCGCGGGGTCGTCGAGGAGGTTGAGGATTAGCTGCGGGTGGAACCCGAAGATTTTCTTCCGGTATTCATCGTACCCTGCCGGATCCTTTTCCTTGATCGCGGCAAGGATCCGGGGAACATACACCTTCTGCAGGCCCGTGCCTTCCCTGCGCAGCGCCTCCAGGTATTCATACGCGGGGCCATTCTTCTTCAGGGAAGAGGAGAGGATCCGGAAGACCGCGTTCTTGAGAAAGAGGTACGCGTTCAGCGTCGCGGTGAGGGTTGGCGCGGTGACGATGATGCCCTGGCCTGACGTGAGAAAGCAGTCCATGACCATGTTCCCCGAGCCCGCGCCCAGATCCATAATGAGGTAGTCCGCCTTAATTTCGAGCAGATTGCGGACCAGCGAGTTTTTCAGAGAGGCTCGGACCGAGGCCATGCCCGGGATCTCGGCGTCTCCGGGGATGAAGCGCAGCCCGCTGTATTCGGTTTCGACCACGATCTCATCGAGCGTCTCCCCATGGTTTGAAAGATAGGTTCCGATCCCCTTCTGGACGCCGGAGATTCCGAGCAGGAGGTGGAGATTGGAGGCGCCGAGATCCATGTCCACGAGAAGGACTTCCTTTCCGGCCTGGGAAAGGGCGACGGCAAGATTGGCCGCGACCAGGGATTTCCCGACACCGCCTTTGCCGCTCGCAATCGGAAGAACCTGCATGGATTATTCCTCCTCGACTTTCGTTTCCGCGAAATCGGGAAGCCTTTCGGGTTCCTCGACTCGGGGCTTCGATCTTCGACGTTCCCCACGCAGATACGCGGCGAGGAGCGCGAGAAAGAGAAGATCGATGAGGACGAGAACGACGGAAAGAACGGCTGCGGGATCCTGCAGGGAAAAGAGGAACGGGGAGACCGAGAACGTATCGTTCCCCAGCCTGAAGAGGATGTACATGATCCCCGAAAGGGAGGAGAGGGCTTTTGCCAGGATCAGGATGATCGCGGCCGTCGGCCGGAACTGGGGAAGGAAACCGCAGCAGAAGAAAAGGCCCGCGCAGACGATCTGCGCCGACCCGAACCAGAGAAGCAGAAAGGACCTTGTCACTTCCACTTCGGTCCACAGGATCGACAGGAGGAGAAGATACATAGAGGAGAACCTGATGAGCTCCCAGACACCCCCGGAGGCGAAAAAAATCTTCTGTCGATCCATATGGAAGAAGTGTACGAAAGCGGATCATTCAGGTCAAGGGCAGGTCTTTTCGGTAGAATAATCGGGACATTCGTAGTACCATAGAGTATACGATGAATGGAGCCCGAAGAGATGAAGTCTAACAGATCCTATTGGATGATAAGCACGGGGATCATCGTCCTCGTGTTCGCGCTCGTCGCCTCGACCCCGCTGCTCCTCGCTCAGCCGGGAACGAACCAGAGCGATACGTACATCGATGTCCTTGCCCAGATATTCCGCTACGTGCAGAAGAACTACGTCGAAGAGGTCGACCCTCAGGTCATCTTCGAGGGAGCGGCGACAGGACTCGTGGAGAGCCTCGAGGATCCCTACTCCTACTACCTCACGGCCTCGGATATGGTGGACATGGGGGACACGACCCAGGGGAACTTCGGGGGCGTCGGCCTATACATCTCCAAGTACGTGGAGTTCGACCCCACGGTTCCGGAATCTCGGTACCCCTACATCTATGTCGTCTCGCCCATCGAGGGAACCCCCGCGTACAAGGCGGGGATCCACGCGGGAGACTACATCCTGAAGATAGAGGGTGAATCCACTGAGGCGATCTCCAGCGACGAAGCCGCCAACCGGCTCAGGGGAGTCCCGGGAACCAAAGTGACCGTAACGATTCTCCGTGGAAAAGACTTCACCTTCGACCTTACCCTGGAACGGGCGATCATCGAGATTCCGACGGTCAGGTACGGCATGATCGGTTCGGACATCGGCTACCTCAGGATCATCCAGTTCACCCCCTTTACAGTGGACCGCGTCAGAGAGGCGGTTTCGGAGATGAACCGCGGAAAAGGGATGGCCGGGCTCGTCATCGACGTCAGGAGCAACCCCGGCGGGCTGCTCAACTCCGTGGTCCGGGTAGCCGATTTCTTCCTCGACGAGGGGATCATCGTGGGAACAAAATCCCGGATCGCCTCGGAAAACGAGGAATTCACGGCAAAACCTTCAACCATCATTCCGATGCGTACGCCTATCGTCGTCCTCATCGACCGCGGGTCAGCTTCCGCCGCGGAGATTCTTGCGGGCGCGCTCAAGGATTCCCGGCGCGCGGTCGTCATCGGGGAGACCTCGTTCGGAAAGGGGTCCGTTCAGAACGTCATCCCCCTTCCGAGCGGCGGAGGACTCCGGCTCACCACGTCCCGGTACTACACGCCATCGGGTACCTTCATCGACAAGATCGGGGTGACGCCGAACATCCCCGTATCCGAACCGGAACTCACGGAAGAGGAACAGAAAGCGCTGAAAAAGCTCCTGGAGGAGAACCTCGTCGTCACCTTCGTGGCCGACCATCCCGCGATGGAAAACGGGCAGATCGATCGCTTCGTGCGGGATCTGATCTCGGACGGCTTCACCCTCGCCCCGAGGATCCTGAAGAGGCTCGTTCGGAACGAGTACTATCGGAAGATGGATTCACCACCCATCTATGATCTCGAATTCGATCTGGCGCTCCAGGAAGCGCTGCGGGTTCTTGGGGCGGATTCTTCGGGACAGCGGTAAAGACACACGATGAAGCAGTTCCTCCTTCCCGAATCCTCCGCCGAAAAACCGGTTCTCGAGCTGGGAGGCAGCGATTTCCACTACCTCGCGCGCGTGCGGAGATTCCGCGCGGGCGCCGTCTTTCCCGGCATGGACCGGAACGGCAGACGGTACAGCGTCAGGATACGCGAGGTCCGTGTCGATACTCTCCTCGTCGAGGCCACTCCCGTGGAATCGGAGCCGGATCAGGAATCTGAACCCGCTTCGCTCCTCAGCCTCTATCAGTGCGTTCCAAAGGGAAACAGGATGGATCTGATCATCCGGCAGGCGACGGAGGCAGGCATTCGGGTCATCGTCCCGGTGATCAGCCGATACGTCGTTCCGTCCCCCGGGGAGCAGAAAAGGGAACGATGGAACAGGATAGCGCGGGAAGCCCTTCAACAGAGCGGAAACGCCGTGCCGCCGTCAATCGGCGATCCGATCCCCCTGGAGAAGATTCCGTCCATCGGCGGCTCGGAGCGCGGGCTTTTTTTTCATCAATCTCCCCTTGAAAACAAACCGCTCCATCGCTATCTTTCTGGAGATGTATCCGGAGTTGCGATAGTAATCGGCCCAGAGGGGGGATTTCCCGAATCAGAGATCAGATTCCTCGCGGAATCCGGCTACTCCCCGGTTATTCTGGGGCCATCAATCCTACGAACGGAAACGGCCGCGCTCTACGCGATCGCTGCCGTGCAGATCGTGCTTGCGGAGAGAAAAACGTGGGTTCTCAGAAATTCCAAGGGGTAAAAAGGATCCATCTTCTGGATATCCCTATCGACATCTTCGATCCCGATGACCTTCCGAATATCGTACGCGCGATGCTCGCGGACGGCGAGAAGCATCAGATCGTTCTTCTGGACATCTGGGGCTTCATGACCGCGCGGTATCGCGACTCCGCTTCGAGCACGCTACACGAGGCGTCTCTGGTCCTCCCCATCTCCAAGCTGCTTCTCGAAGCAGCGCATTTCCTGCATCACGAGATACGCTACCGGCCCATGCCCTTCGAGTTTATCATCCGGCTCCTCGGCATCATCGAAAATCAGGGGCAGACTCTCTACCTGATCGGCTCCCGCCCCGTGCGGCTGCACACCATCGCCGGGAACCTGCGGGCGTCTTTTCCCGCTATCCGGATCGTCGGCAGATACGCCGGATACTACAGGAGGGATCAAGAGCAGGACGTCAAGACAGCCATTAAGAAGGCGGCCCCGGCGCTCCTCCTCGCGGGACACGGGCTTCCCGGAAAGGACCGCTGGCTCTTTGAAAACAAGAGACACTTCGCGCCTGGCATCTATCTGTGGAACGGCCGCTGCATGGACATATTCTCGGGAAAAAGAAAGAAACCGTCCAAAAAAACGTGGGAAGCGGGAACATACTGGATACCCGACCTGTTCAGGCACCCGTGGAGGATCCTGCGGTCCTTCGTATACCTTTTCTACTATCTGCTGCTGGTCATCGAAAGACTCCGGAAACGCTGACTAGAGCTTGAGGTACTCGTACACTTCCTTGAGCTTGTCCTCCATCCTCCGAGTGATCGATCTGCCTACCCATACCTGCGGGAATGTGAACAGGAGGAGGAACCCGATGATATCGGTTATAAAGCCGGGAGTGATCAAAAGCAGGCTTCCGACCAGCGCCCCGGCAAGACGGACGAACTCGTCTCCCGGGTAACAGCCTTCGGCGACACGTGCCTTGATCTGTTCGGTCATCCGCCTCACCTTACGAACCGAGACGATGAAGCCGAAAAGCCCCGCACCGGCCGTAAGCGCGAGGACGAGATACGTCCCCCACCGTTGACCCAGATAGAGAAGAAGCGCGAGTTCCCCGATGGGGACGAGGGAATAGAGGAGGAGAAGAAGCATCCCTTTTATTAGAGACCGAGAGTCGAAAAGCCGAAGGATCGAACGTATCTCTATCATTCCTCCATGGTAGCACATCTCCCCCTTTTGATACAGAGAAAAGGCTTCTTCGGCCGCCCCGCCCTCAGCATGTTTCGAACCGTGCCCCAAAGCGAGTTTTGGGAAAAATTCATTCATTATTCGCCCAATTTCCTTTCCGTTCCCCTTACCTGTGATTGCATAACCAGGCGCGGTGATTGTATAAATACGCAGGATTTTCAAAACAATGCGCATAAAACAGTTCTATAACAATGAGTAAAATGGAGCGCTGCAATGCCTCGAATCCTGATAACGGGTTGCCCATGGCAGCAGGCAGAACCGATCGTTGCGCTTCTTCATGACGACTACGTGATCAGACATCGGGAGACTCCTGGCCTCGAACAAGACATCGATCCTCTGGGAGACGCGGACAAGCCGGACGCGGTCATCCTCGTCTGCAGCGATTATCATGACCGTCCCCTTTCCGATGGCGAGGCATCGTTCATCGTCGGCCTGGGCGAACGGGGGATCCCTCTCATCCTCGTGACGGGGAACAGCCGGTTACAGAGTCTCCCGCCTTCCGAGCCTTGGAGGGACCAGAACGCCTCACGATGGATTTCGGAAACAGTTCCTCTCTACGAGGGATTGCGCGGGATCAACGACTCTGTCAGGCGAGCGATCCTCAAGGGAGCGGCCGGATCTCATGAATCGAAACCGCACCTTCAGGATCCCGGCGGCCCCCTTCTCGGAACGAGCAAGGCGATCCGGGAGGTGAACTCCCTCATCATCAAATACGCAGCGAGCAACTTTCCCCTCCTCATCTACGGGGAAACGGGAACGGGAAAGGAACTCGCCGCCCGTTCGGTGCATCGTTTCTCCAAAAGGGGCAACCGGAGCTTCGTGGCTAGGAACTGCGCCGCGATTCCCTTGCCCCTCATTGAAACCGAACTCTTCGGAAGTGAACGCGGCGCCTATACGGACGCGATCTCCAGACCGGGCTGCTTTCAGCTGGCGGACAAGGGAAGCCTTTTCCTCGACGAGATAGGAGACCTTCTACCGACCGGGCAGGCGAAGCTGCTCCGTGCAATAGAGGCGCACGAGATATTGCCGGTCGGCGGAGTTCGAACCGTTCCGGTGGATGTTCGGATCATATCTGCCACGAACAGAAACCTGAAAAGAGATATGAAGAACCGCCGCTTCAGATCGGACCTCTACTACCGGATCAACACCCTTCAGTTATTCATGCCCGCGCTTCGGGAGAGGAAGGAGGACATCCCCCTGCTTCTTGAAGCCTTCCTGCGGGAAGAGGGAGAAACCCGCGGGATCGACAGGCCGGCCATGGAGAAACTGCTCGACTATGACTGGCCTGGAAACGTGCGGGAACTCCTCAGCGTAGTCAAACGTGCCTTGGTTTTTTCGCATCGGGAAACGATATCCGACGAAGATATCCTCTTCGACCGGGAATAATCCCGTATGGCTAAATGAGTATCCGGATAAATTTGCCCTCAATTACGGGAACAATGGAGCCATCGGCCATGGTTCTGAATTCGGCGAGCCGTCCTACTACCAGGACACGGGAATGGAGCGTCAGCTCTGTTTCGGAGCGTCTCCTGCTCCTCCTGGCCGGAATGAGCGAAGCGAATTCATCGCCGGAAAACCGAACGATGCAGCGGTACATCCTCACGTCTTCGAGGCCGACCCATTCCCCCTGGATCACCTCGATCTCGCCGATAAAAGCCTCCCCTTCTCCGCTCAGCACTTCACGCGAGGTTACCGAGCCGTCGATGATGATGAATCTGTCGGTATCCGCCTGATCCTGGTTTCCCCTGGCTATGAGAAGGTTCAGATCGCGCAGGGTCATGGAGAAATTGACCACCCCGAGAAAATCGTTGACCGATGCCGCGGATACCGCCGCTCCCACGGAAACGAGAAAAACCGCGCATAGAAAGGAAAGAAGAATACTTTTCTTCATACTGTCATCCTCTCCTGGCCCAAGATACCGTCAGTATAGCAAAAATGCGGCCGTTTGTCTCTGGAATCTCCGCTTCGCGCCGCGGGGTTTCTCGGAAAATTCCTCTTGATAAAAGAGCGTACCGCTGATAGACTTAATCCCGAATCTGATTTCCCGTATTCTATAGGGATTAATATAGTAAGTCTATATCCGTTTATTCCGACAATAAAAAGGATTGGCACAAGGAGCCCGTTTTTCAACGCGGCTCCGCTTTTAGGACGATACGAGGAGATTTCAGGTCTTGCAGGTATACACAGCCACTCATTTGACAAAGGAATTATTGATTACTAAGATAGATACAGGCGAATCCCGTGGTCAATGCAAAGAGGTCCCATGAGTAACAACGATATAGTACCTGGATTTGACGAGGAAAAAGACGACAGCCTTAAAATCCGCCTGCAACGGATCGATACCGTCGAAGGGTGTCTCGTTCTCTATCTGACCGGCTATATAGACACGTACAATTCGAATTTCTTCCAGAAACGGGTGACCAAGGCTACGGAAGCGGGCTATATCAGGTTGATCTTTAACTGTGCGGGGCTCAACTATGTGTCGAGTACGGGAATCGGCTCTTTCACCGCTTTCCTAAAAGCGGTCAAGCCCCGCGGAGGAGACCTCGTTCTTCTCGAGATACAACCGAAAGTATATGAAGTATTCCAGTTGCTGGGATTCTCCCAATTCTTCAACATCAAGGACAACCTGAACGAAGCGGTGGATTTCTTCGGTTCCGGAGGCAAGGCCGGAGTCGCCGATATCTTCCCCAAGATCTTCCAATGCCCAATCTGCTCTAAAAAACTGAAGGCGATCAAGGCCGGCCGGTTCCGCTGCTCAGAGTGCAAGACCATCCTCGCCATCGACAACTCCGGACAGGTTTTCCTAGGTTGACCCCAGAACAGCTGCAGATATTCGGGAGGCGTCCATGAAATCCAGGGAAAAGATAGAAGGATATCTCATCAACCTGGGCATCACGTTCGAGGAGATAGGTCCTGCGAGCTGGCTCATCAACGATGACGAAAAAGGCCTTGAACGGGTAATCGTCATCGTCGAAGACCCCCTGGTCATGTTCCGGGTGAAGGTCATGGACCTACCGGCCAAGCGGACCGCGGAATTCATGGAGAAGCTTCTCCGCCTCAACGCATCCGACCTCGTGCACGGCGCATATGCCTTGGACGAGGACGGCAGCGTTCTGCTTGTAGACACACTGCAGGCCACCACGCTGGATATCGAGGAATTCCAGGCTTCCCTGGACGCCATAGGCCTCGCATTAGCGCAGCATTATCCCATTCTGTCCGCCTATCGGGAATGAAGGGTCGGACACGGTGAAGAAGAGAGGGAGTTGACTATGGGTTTGTTCGACCGTTTCAAACGCGTTGTAAAATCGAACCTCAACGACATGATCAGCAAAGCTGAAAACCCGGAAAAGATGCTCAACCAGCTGATCATCGACATGAACGAACAGCTGATAGAGGCCAAGAAGAGTGTGGCATCGGCCATCGCTGACGAGAAGAAGCTGGAACGCCAGATGAACGAGCAGCTGAACCAGGCGGAGGAATGGGAACGCAAGGCGGTGCTTGCTCTCAGGGCCGAAAAGGAGGACCTGGCCAAGGAAGCCCTTGTGAGGAAACAGGACTTCGAGGCCATGGCGACCCAGTACAAGACTCAGTGGGAAGCGCAGCACGCTTCCGTCGAGAAACTCAAAGTCGCGCTCCGTCAGCTGCAGCAGAAAATAGAAGAAGCGCAGAGGAAGAAAAACCTCCTGGTGGCGCGCGCGAAACGCGCCGACGCCCAGAAGAAGATACAGCAGACCATGGGAAGCTTCAGCGACACATCCGCGTTCGAGGCTTTCGACCGCATGGCCGCGAAGGTCGAAAAGATCGAAGCTGAAGTGGAAGCCATGCAGGAGATCGAGGGAGCAACGATGCAGGACGACCTGGAGAGCAGGTTCAAGGCCCTCGAATCCTCGGGCAAGACCGCGGATCTATTGCTGGAGGATCTGAAAAAGAGACTCCAGGATGAGTCTTCGCACAACTAAGGCGGCCATATCCCGCGCGGGTACACCCTCATATCCCCTCAGGCTCAACTGTTTCGGTTTCAACGAAAACGCGACCGCCCGTTACGTGAAGAGTCTTTCCAGGGAAAGAACCTTCACCGTTTCATTCTCTTCTGCGCCTGAGGATCCCCTCGCCGTCGATCTCTACCTTGCCCCGTCATCGGCGGTTAGGGAAGGAAAGCTTCCCGAATCCCTGCTGCGCAGGGAATCTCCTCCCCTCTTCCTTTCGGGTCCGTCGGCCGACCTCCGGAGTGCGTTCCTCATCGGCTGCGCCGATTTTCTGAAGGAGCCGTGGTCCACAGACGAGCTTATCGCGCGAGCGGAGCGGGCGCTTCGCTATTACCGGTTCCCGGGGATACCCGAGGCGGTCCGGTTTACGGGCTCGGCGCTCTATTGCGGAATCGGGCAGATTCCCCTGACACCGCACGAAACCCTCATCCTCAGGACCCTCCTCAGGTTCAACGGGGAACCCGTATCACGGGAGACCCTGTTCATTCTTACGGGAAAAAACGCGGAAGCGGGATCAGGCCGGGGAAAACCAGGCAGATCCGCGGATGTCCATATCGCGGCGCTCCGAAGGAAGCTCTCCCCCCTCTTTCCGGAGGGGACGGTTCCGATCGGTACGGCTAGGGGACTCGGATACTACATCGAGCCGGGACGCGCGGGCAGGGCGCCCGATTCCCCATAGGCAGCCCTGTGGATTTCTGTGTATATCCTGTGGATAATCAACAATGTCAATGCGAAAAATACAGATCGGGAAACAAAATATCGCTATTTTACAGGCTAAGGGTATTAACCGATGTTAAGTAGAAACGATTAACTCCTTATCTTGTAAGGTTTTATCTTACACAACCACTCGAACGACTTCTCAGTCGGAGCAATAAATACCGAAGAAAACGCATATTTCCGTGGGGATGATCGAGGGTTTTTTCAGTCAAATTGTGGATAACTTGTGCATCATTCGACAATTACGGCAGTTCCGTAGACCATAAGTTCCGCCGCGCTCTGCATCACGCTCGTTGTGGTAAAGCGGAGGCCCACCACTGCGTTCGCGCCCAGAATTTCAGCCTCTTCCATCAGGCGGTCCAGCGCCTGCTCCCTCGATTCGGCCATGAGTTTGGTATAATCGGTGATCTCCCCGCCCACCATGTTTTTGAATCCGGCCATGATGTCCCTGCCGATATTCCTGGCCCGGATGGTGTTCCCCTTCACGAGCCCGAGCACCTTCGTAATGTTCTTTCCCGGTACCGTATCCGTGGTCACAAGGATCATTTCATCACCTCTCTGTAACGGTCGCTCTTCCGCTCCCTCATTCTATCAGCGATCGTTACGCCGAGCAAGACGAGCACACCCGCCGCTATTCCGGCAAAGAGGAGGACCGCAGCGAGGTCCTGTTTCTCCGTCTTGAGGAAGGAAATCACCGCGTACACGACGAGGAGGACGTACGATCCGATGAAAGCGATCTTTCCGAACAAGGAGAAACCCCTTCGCACACGGTTCTTTTCCAGATCCTCAAACCACTCCCTCCTGGGCCCGGGGAAAGCGACTCCCCTGAGTTCCCGTTTGACGGTCAGAAGGTCGATATAGGCCTTCCGGCACGCGTAGCAGCTCTCGATGTGGGAAAGGGTCGCCTCGATCTCCTCCTCCGGCAGTTCGGAGTCGATCAGCGCCTGCACCTTGAGCCTGGCTTCTTCGCAATTCATCCTCTGTCCTCCTCCATTCCCTTCCGGAGCGGATATTCATCGGTCATCGACCGTCCTTCTTCTCCACCGGAAGCGGCGAGAATCGTCTTCAGGTGCATCCTGGCGTGGTACAGCCGCGACATGACCGTTCCTATGGGAATGTCCAGGATCTCGGCAATCTCCGCATACCCGCAGCCGTCGAATTCCTTGAGGACCAGGATCTCCCGATGCGACGGTGAAAGCCGCCTCATGGCTCTGCGTACCGCCTGGGTTCTCTCCTCTCGGTCAAGAGCCTCTGAGGGCCCGAACCCCGCCGCCGGTACCAGATCGAAATCCGCCTCCGCGGTCGTCTCCCGGTTCCGTTTCTCTATCCGGTTGAGCGATAAATTCCTGGCGATCTGGTACAGCCACGGGAAAACCGGCCGGTCAGCCTTAAAACGCTCTATGGCCAGAAAGGCCTTCATGAAGGTCTCCTGGGCGACATCAGCCGCGTCATCCGTGTTGCGGAGAAAGGAGTAGGCAACGTTGTAGATCCGCCGGGAGTAGAGGGAAACGAGACTGCCGAAGGCCTTCCTGTCTCCCCCCTGGGCCGCGATGATGATGGCGCTCTCCATAGGTATCCAGTATACAACGGCGGCGGGAGTTTATTCATGGTACGTGTTACGAAGATTGTAAAACGTCCGGAGACGGAAGGCCACGTCAGGAACCGGCGGAAAATGGCAGGACTGCCATGGCGAGAAGGCCAAAGGAGGACCGGCGCGCACCCAAAAGCAAAAGAGCCGCCCCGGAGGGCGGCTCTTCGATTCGGAAATGCTTTTTACATTACTCGATCTTCCTTATGACATGGTTGCTGTAGTCGCAGACATAGAGGTTTTCGCCGTCGGTCGTGATCCCCTCGGGATTGTTGAAATACGCCGCGGTTCCGGTACCGTCCGCCCAGTCGCCAACCGTGTCCGCGCCCGCGATGGTATCGACCTCCCGGGACGATATCTCGATGCTGCGTACCGTGTGGCTTCCGTTGGTATCGGTCACGTAGAGATACTCGCCGTCGCAGGTGATCATGTAGGGTCCCCTGAACCGGGCCGTCGTTCCCACGCCATCCGCGTGGGAGCTGGTTCCCTTGAGTCCGGCAAGGGTGCTCACCTCACCGGTCGAAAGGTCGACGGTCCTGATCGCGTAGTTGACACTGTCGCACACGTAGAGGAACAGCCCGTCCGTGGTGATTCCTTGGGGAGTGTTGAACTGGGCCTCAAGCCCGTCCCTGCTATCGGTGGTTCCCGCGATGCCCACCATACCCGCTATCGTGGTCACCTCCTGCGTGGCAAGGCTGATCTTCCGCACGATGTGGCTGGCGTCGGTCACATAGAGAAAAGCGCCGTCAGAGGTGATGCCGCGGGGAGAGTTGAACCTGGCCTCGCCGATCCCGTCCGCGCTTCCGGCTACCCCGGCCACGCCGGAGAAGGTTGAAACCTCCCAGGAATCGATCTCGATTTTCCGGATGGTTTGGTTGCCGGTATCGCACACATACAGGGCGTCTCCCGCGATGGTTATGCCCGTGGGGGAGGAGAACCGGGCGGACGTGCCTGTGCCGTCGGTCGATCCGGAGGAGTTCGGCGCGCCCGAGATGGTCGTCACCGCTCCTGTGGCCGGATCGATCCTGCGGATCGTATGCCAGTGGTCAGTGGCGTAGAGATAGGTGCCGTCGGTCGTCATGCCGACAGGTACCTGGAGAAGGGCGCCGACGCCCGTACCGTTGCCGAACAGGTGTTCCCCGTGCGAGCCGGCAAAGGTGGTCGTCGCCTTGGTGGAGGTGTTCACCTTGCGGATCGCCGAGTTGTTCCGATCGACCACGTACAGGGTCGTACCGGAAATGGCCAGCCCTGAGGGTTCGTTGAACCGGGCAGCGGCGGCGGATCCGTCCGCGAAACCCGCGCCCAGGGAACCGGTCAGGGTGGTCACGGTGTAGGGCGACGTGGTGGTCATGGTCCTGATGGCGTCGTTCCCCGTTTCCACGATGTAGAGGGTGGTTCCGGAGAGGATGAGGTCGAAGGGATAGTTGAAACTGGCGCTTGTGCCTGCGGCGTCAATACGGGTCCTGTCATTGTACACGCCCGCGCGGGTCGTGACAGCGCCGGTGGCTATGACCACCTCGCGGATCGTGGAGGCGGAGTGGTCGGCGACCCAGAGAACCGTTCCGTCGGTGGCCAATCCCATGGGTTGGTCGAATTGACCGACACCCGCCGCGCCGTCAGTGGAACCCGGGCTGTCCGTGATACCGGCGAGGGTGGTCACCGCGAAGGTGCCGGTGAGGGTTATCTTCCGGATGAGGTGATTGTTCTGGTCCGCGACGAAGAGAGAGGCGGGAGAGCCAGTCACATATGCCAGTCCGTTCGGATTGTCGAAGCTCGCCAGGGTGCCTACCGCTTCGTTGCCGTTGCCGGTTGTGTTGGCGGTGCCCGCTATCAGATCCACGGTGTCAGCCGTGAGGCCGATCCGCGCGATCGTGTGACTACCAATACAGCTCACGTAGAGGTAGTCGGTCCCGTCCGTCGCCAAGCCAACGGGGCTGTTGAACTGAGCCGCGTCCCGGGTGGTGCCGTTCGTGCAGCCAGCGGTCCCGCTGCCCGCGAAAGTCGTCGCCTCTCCGGTCGACGTGTTGAGGCGGCGGATCCGGTGGTTGTTCGTATCGGCTATATAGAGGTAGGTGCCGATGAGCACCGCGCGCTGGGGGTAGTTGAACAGGGCGCCCACGCCGGTCCCGTCGAAATGGTGGTTCCCAATTTCCGCGGAGCCGCAGAGGGTCGTCACGGTACCGCTCAGGGTGAGGGCACCCTCCTGGATGGAGCCGCCCGGATTCTGCGGAAGGAATTCAGCTGTCACCACCTTGTTCCCGTCCATGGTGAGGGTCTTGGGATTGGTGCTTCCCGTGGCGTCCCCGCTCCAACCGCTGAAGGCGTACCCGGAGGCGGGCGTCGCGGTCAGCGATACCGAGCTGCCGCTCGCGTACGACGCGGAAACAGGGGAAACCGCGACGGTTCCGCTGTCGACCGGCGAGACGTTCACGGTCAGGCTGTAGGTGGCTGCTGGGATCTCCGTAAAGGTGGCCGTTACCGCCTTGTCCGCCGTCATTTCAACCGCGATCATTCCATAGCTGCCCCCGGCCGCGACATCGTCCACGGTCCAAGAGGAGAAAGAATATCCCTCGGCGGGCACCGCCGCGAGGATGACCGTCTCTCCCTCCTCGTATGTCGAGGTCTCGGAGGCGGCCGGTACCGCTGTCACCGTTCCCGCGGCTTCCGGGGTCACGGTCACCGTCAACATGTAGGTCACCGGCGGTTCCGGTTCGGGACAGCCCTGAACGAGGAATGCCGCGATGGCCGCCATGAGGATCGAAACAATCCGCAAGGTTCCGCTTTTCATTTTTACTCTCCTTGTCAAATCTCTGAGGCGTATATGGTTTGAAAAGGGGCCGTCGTTCCGAAGGCGGCCGCTCCGGGTTTTCTATGACAGATTCCATGCCAAGAGAGCGAAAGAGAACGTATTCACCAAGCAGAATATTTCTTTACCAGATATAAAATTGCTGGCGAGCTGACAGAAAGGGAATACAGCGCTTCCAAACCCGTCGGAAAACAGAGGCGGATCCATCTCTGATCGCGACATCGTGTCGCTAAATGCGATAAAAAGCGTAAAAAGCCCTGTTTTCCTGCGGCCCGTGGTACATTACCAGTACCATGCGAACCGGAACGCGCGGGCTCCTTATCCTGTGCCTCCTCTGCCTCTCCCTGCTCTGTGGGGGCGCGGATCTCCGGGCGGACAGCGGCCGGGAAGCCGAACCTTCACAACCGAGCTCTTCGGCCGCGGTATCCGAGGCCGGGCACGCCATGGATCGGATGCTCCTCCTCGCGGACCGCGAGGGATCATATTCCCTGACGCCCTCGTTCCTATACCTGGAGGATCCATCCGGCGCCATAACCCTCGCGGAGGCGGTCGCAGCCGCCGAAGCCGGAGGCTTTACCGCCCCGCCGGAGGGGAAACCGTCCTTCGGTTACACCGGATCCGCCTACTGGGTCAGGTTCACAGCGGTAAACGGAACAGCGGACCAGGGATCGTGGATACTCCGGATAAACTACTCGTGGTTCCGGTCCGTTCGGCTCTATGCTCCCACCGCTGATGCGGGTTCCACGGCAGCAGCGGGCGCTGATACCGGATACACGATGCGGGAGACCGGGTATCGTATGCCGGTCTCCACCCGAGACATCAAGGCGAGGCAGTTCCTCTTCGACCTCTACATCCCGCCGGGAGAATCCAGAACCTATTACCTCCGTTTCTCGACAACGGACCTCATGATCCTGGACATGACCCTGTCATCATCCAGGGCATACCTTGCCGAGGACCATGAAAGCCAACTCTGGTACGGGATCTTCTTCGGGATACTCCTCATCATGGTTCTCTTCAACCTGTTGTTGTTTATCTTCCTCAAGGAAAAGAGCTACCTCTATTTTTCCTTGTTCATCTTCTTCGCCGTCGTCCACCTCCTGCAGGAGTCGTGTCTCTTCTACGAGTACCTTCACGCGCTTCCCGATTGGCTGAAATTCGAGCGGTATTTCATCTATCAGAGTGCCATGGTCTTTTTCGGAATCCTCTTCACCGTGAGCTTCCTCGATATTCGCCGGAAAATGCCGCTTATCCACACGATCTGCGTCATCCTTGGAGCGTTCTGCGTGGCCACAATCCCGATGAACATCCTCCTCACCGACGCCATCCTCGAAGCGTTCTCCATGGCGCTCTGGATCACCGCGATCGCTGTCTCCATTCTCGCGGCCGCCATCACCATGGCCAGAAAAACAGGCTCGGCCCTCTTCTTCGCCGTCGGGTGGGGGCCATTCATCGTCGGAACCGTGCTCGCCGCGACGATCAATTCCGATTCGGTACTCATGTCACCCCATGACTTCGTGGACAGATACGGTCAGCTGGCGGGGATCTCCCTCTCCGCCCTCCTCTTCTCCGCCGCGCTCGCGGACCGGTACCGCGGCATCCGCAGGGAAAAGGAGATCGCCGCCGAGGTGAACCTCCGCCAGAAGGAGTTCTTCATCAACCTCGCCCATGAGACGAAAACACCGCTCACCCTCATCAGGAACTACCTGGACGAATACATTTCCGCTCACGGGACGACGCGGGAGCTCGCGGTGATCAAAGGCAACATCGACAAGCTGCTACAGGACATGGTCAACTTCTTCGACCTGCAGCGTCTCAGCATGGGTAAGGGGATATCGGGAGAATCGGTTGTCGTGAATCTTTCCGCGTATCTGCGGGAAAAACAGGATATTGCCGCCCAAACGGCTCGGATCAGCGGTCTTTCCCTGGCAGGAGACATACAGCCCGGGCTCCACGTACACGCGGATCCCCTTGCCCTCGAACGGATCGTGAACAACCTCCTGGAAAACGCCTTCAAATACAACCCTTCGGGCGGGCATGTCTCCCTCACGCTTTCAGCGGGCTGTAAAAACGCCCGGCTGACCGTCACGGACGACGGTCCGGGGATACCGGAGGACAAGCTGGAGACGATCTTCGTCCCCTACTACCAGGTATCGGGCAAGAAGAAGAACATCCAGGGAATCGGCCTGGGTCTCGTGATCGCACGCGGTGCTGCGTGGGAGATGGGGGGGACATCCACGCGGCGAACAACAGGGACGGCGGCTGCTCGTTCGTCGTTACCCTACCATTGCATCAGATCTCCCCAAGCGAACAAGCCCTCGAGATCAACCGTAAGGAGATGCGCCCGCTGACTGGACGTACAGCTGTGATTCCGGCAGCGGCTCCCGCCGCGCCCGGGAAGCAGGAGGAGGCGGCCGCGGACGGCTTCGCGGCCCAGGGCGCGGAACCCCTGAGCGTTCTCGTGGTCGAGGACAATCGGGATCTTCTCGAACTCCTGTGCCTGAAACTTGGCCGGTCATTCCTGGTCCACGCCGCGGCCAACGGAATCGAGGCTCTTCGCGTTCTGGAGAGCATAGCGCCTCCTGACGCGATCGTCTCGGATCTGATGATGGACGGAATGGACGGCATGGAGCTCTTCGACAAGTTGCGCGAGAACAAACGCTACAACGCCATCCCGTTCCTCTTCGTGACGGCCCGAAACGACGAAGGAGAGCGGGCGGCCAGCCTGGAAAAAGGGGAGATCGATTTCATCTACAAGCCCTTCTCGATGGACGAGCTCCAGTCCAAGATAGAAGCCCTCCTCCGATACGGAGAGGCGAGAAGGAAGATCAACGAACGGGAAAAGGCGTCGGCGCTCGGCATGGCCCTTGGGGGGATCGCGCACGAAATATTCAATCCCCTGAGCGGGATAAGCGCTCCACTCTCGGCTTTGAAGAAGATCTTCTTCACGGCGGACAGGCCGCCGGGCTTCGAGATGAAAGCCGAGAAACACTTCCGCTTCATCGACGAAAACATCCTGCGTATCGAGAACGCGGTTACCGTCATGAAGACCCTCGCCTCCGACCGCCAGTTCGACGAGGTTCCTCTCCCGATCGGGGAGATCGTTTCACGAGCGGCCGCCTCGGCGGGACTTTCCGAAGACGGCCCGGTCAGGCTCGTGACCCGGGTCGAAAAGGGAACGGAGATCCTGGGCGACCGGGAGGGGATCTATCAGGTGATGAGAAACCTTCTGGCCAACGCGCTTGACGCGATTCCCGCGGAAGGGACCATAACAGTCGTGGTCGAAAACCATGACGGAAACGTCGTCATGACTGTTTCGGACACGGGCAGGGGAATCGGAAAGGGAGAGCTCGATCTGATCTTCGAGCCGTTTTATACGACCAAAGAGGGAAAGAGGGGAATGGGAATGGGATTGTTCATCGTGCGACAGCTGTGCCTGAAGATGTCCTGGAACATCTCGGTCGAATCGATGGAGGGGACGGGAACGGTGTTCACCATCAGCCAAAAGAGGACACTTGCATGAATGATTTCAACATCATGATCGTTGACGACGAAGAAGCCATCCTGGAGGGAATCAAAGACACCCTGACGGAGTATCCGATCCGCACCTTCCGCAGTTCCCGCGCCGCGGAAACCGCGCTGGATTCCTCCTTCTACGACATCATCGTCGCCGACTACAAGATGCCGGATCTCTCCGGACTCGACTTCTTCATCAGGGCGAAGCAGAAGCGGGCGTACGATTACGGCATCCTCCTCACCGCGTACGCGGACAAGGAACTGCTGCGAACCTTCCTGAACCAGAACCTCATCCACAAGGTCGTCGAGAAACCCCTGCAGATAGACTATCTCAGATCCGTCCTGAACGAGGGGGTTTCCCACTGCTTACGGAGGAAACAGGACGAGCGGGAACTTCGGGAGCTTCAGGAGCGCTACGAGTCGATGCTTAAGACGACCTGGTTCCTCAACGATCGGCTGATCGGAGCGGACAGGGGCCTCAAGGAGGTCGTGGGCAAGGCCGCGCAGATGGCCGCGACCACGGAGAACGTCCTCATCACGGGAGAAACGGGAACCGGAAAAGAGGTCTTTGCCCGGGCGATCCATTCGATGGGGCCACGAAAGGACCAACCCTTCGTGAAAATAAACTGCGGGGCTATTCCGGAGACCCTGATCGAAGACGAGCTCTTCGGCCACATCAAGGGGGCCTATTCGGGAGCCTACACGGATAAACCCGGAAGAATCGAACTGGCGGAAAAGGGAACCCTCTTCCTCGACGAGATCGGCGAGCTCAAACCGGAACTCCAGACCCGCCTCCTCCAGGTGGTCCAGGAAAAACGGATCGAACGTATCGGAAGCACAAAGGCCACCCCTGTGGATTTCCGCCTCCTCAGCGCGACGAATCAGGATATCGAAACCATGCTTCGCACACGGAGGCTTCGTGAGGATCTCTATTATAGGATCGCCACGTTCCATATCCATATTCCCCCGCTTCGGGAGCGGAAGAAGGACATTCCTCTTCTCATCGACTACCTCCTGGGCAAGTACCGGGATGAGTTCGGCAGAAAGGAGATCACCATGACCCAGGACGCGCTGGAAAAGATGCTCCTCTACGAATGGCCGGGCAACATCCGCGAGCTCGAGAGCGTGCTGAAGCGTGCCGTCAGCCTCCTCGACCGCACGAAGAGCGTGATAACGGAAAAGGATATCGTTCCCCTCGTCGTCACGGACAGAAGCGCGGAAGGGAACGATCCCTTCGAATGGGTCCTGGACGAGGTGCTCAGAACCGGTCAGGGCATCAAGGAGATCGAGAACCGGATCCTCCGGGGGCTCCTTTCCCGTTTCAACGGAAAAGTCTACGAGGCGTCACGGGCCACAGGGATCCCGAAGGACCGCTTCTACCGAAAAGTGAAATAGGCGGGCAGCTCCCCGCCGGGAAGCGCAGCCCGGCCCGTCATCGGGATATTCGCGCGGTTGCATTACGATACCGGCCGTGATACCATGGAACCGGTGAAGAAATACATCCTGTTTATCGCGCGCATGGTCCTGACCGCCGTTGTACTCTCGGCGGTCATTACCGCCGTCATCGCCACGGTACTCTGGAGCCTCTCCCACAACCCCGCGTTCAGGGGTACGGGACCCACGTTCCTCGAGCTTGTCCCTCGGGCAGCGAAAACCGCGGCTCCATTTTCCGTCTTTCTCGCCGTCTTTCTCCTCTCCTATCTGACCTATCGAAAACTAAGGATCGTCCATTTCATGTTGGCTCTTGTCCTCTCGTTCGCGATGGTAGGAGGATCGGTCATCGGCTTGACCTATCTGAAAACCGAAACGATCGAGAGCGGGCGGCACGCCGAACCCTTCATCGGAACCTACATCCATCGGCTGGAGGGGAAAACCCTCTATATTGAATCCTCGGAGGGAAACGAGCTCAGGAGCGTCGTCGTGATCGACAGCGGCACCGAGGGGAAACGCTTCTCCTTCCAGCCTCGCGGAACGGTGGACCCCGGCGCCGGGGAGATCCGTTTTCCGGACGGCACGGTCGTTCCCGTCGAACCTGAAAACCCCCTGTTTTCACCATTGTTCACCGCACCACCGAGGGTATCCGCCCTCCTGGAAGATATCGGCTACCTCTCCCGCTCCCTGCACGAGACCTGGACGGAATCCTTCTTCCTCTTCTGTCTGTACGCGGGATCCCTGTGCCTGTTCTGCGTGAGCTGTTCCCTCTTCTCCGCCATCACGAACTGGCCGATCGTCAACCTGATCCTGATCCTCTGCTCGGCCCGGTTCTTCGTCTTTCTTCCCCGCTTCCTCTCCGGAGGCATGGCAAAGGCAATGTCGAAAACCCTGACCGGGGCCGAGCCCGGCACCACGCTCCTCGCCTCGATCTTCATCATCCTCTCGGTCCTTCTCATAGGATGGGATCTCCTGTTCGTGAACAAGGGCAGGGGCAGGAAGGAGAAAACCGATGGCTGAGCGGAAAGCGCAGGGAATGGCCAGGCTGACTCTGTACACATTCCTCGTCACCCTGGTCCTTGCCCTCCTTTTCTTCCTTCTCAGGGTCGTTCTCGGCTTTCCGGCAAAAGCGGTCCTCGACATCTTCTACACAAAGTGGATCTTCCTCACCACGATCGGTGACTGCATCGAGGCGATCATCCCCCTCTCGATGTCAGCGGTCCTTCTCAGCTTCTCCCTCTTCGGAATGGAACGACTCGAGAGATCCGGAAAGACCTCTTTTTACCGTTTCATCGGCTCCGTCCTCGTCCTCTTCCTCGTCCTCACCCTCGTCTACGCAATCCTCCAGGAAGGGGTGCGGCCCATCGTATACTCCTCCAAGGAGGGTATCCTCTACATCACGGAAAGGGCTCGGGATTATCTCTCGAAGGCCGATCATGCGGCGGAAGAGGGGAACTTCCAGGAAGCGGTGGAAAACCTCGAGCTTTACCTGGAGCTGGATCCGGAAAACGAGGAGCTGCGCCAACAGCTCTTGACCTTCCAGAGTCGGATACGCCCCCCGGCCGAGCAGGAGCGGGCAGACGACGGACCCGGTTCCCGCTATCTCCTGTCAGACCTCACTCCGGCTGAGCTCATCGAAAAGGCGCGGCAATTCATGGAAAGAGGGGACTACTACTCGGCGCATTACTACGCCACCATGGCCTACGGCCTCGATAAAACCTACGAGGAGGCCAAGAGGATCGCGTCCTCGGCATGGGAGAGGATAGAAGCGGTGGAACCCAGCTCCGCCGATTCCCAGACCTACGACCTGTACCAACGGAAGAAGAAGGCCTACAAAGCCCTTCAAGAGGATCGGTACATCGAGGCGTACTACCTCTTTAAGGATCTGGCGGCGGAGTACGCTCGGGATCCAGACATCCGGAAATACATGGCCATCGCGGAACAGCGCGCAATGGGCGTCTCCTTTTTCCTGGACGAAGCGCGGAAGGCTCTCACCCTGGCGGGAACCAGGAACATCCTCTTCCTGAACCGGAGAACAGACACCGAACGCGAGATCATTTTCATCGACAAGTTCGTAACGGTCCGTGAAGGCGCCTTTGCCCGGGGCATCGAGGCCATCGGCTTCACTCCGGATGGGACGGTCCTCTACCACCTGACGGCTGAATACGGGAAAATAATCAATTCAGCGCTCGTCATGCAGTGCATCCATAGAGAGGACAATAGCATTCGGTTCGTTCCCGAATACATCTCTGGCCAGAGAAAGGGGATGGAGCGCTTTACCATACCTCTCCAACCGCAGGCGGAGCAGCTTCCCGGTTTCTCGCTCTCCCCGGACACGCTGCGGACGATCAACCTCCCCCGCCTCTGGGAGAACGGAAAAAGCCTCATCACCTACGGTTACCGAGCCGAATCGCTCTACCAGGAGATCCTCCTGCGCCTGCTCCTCCCCTTCACATTCCTCCTCGCGAATCTCTACATGGCTGCGCTCGGGTGGAGACTACGGCTTCGATACGGGAGGCTGCGGATCCTCCCGTTCATCCTGGTTCCGCTTCTCCCCCTCCTCTCAGCGGCGGTCCTCTCCCTGTATCTCCACGGAATCAAAGTCCTCCTCGGATTCCTCCTCGTGTCCGCGGGTTTCTGGGCAGCCGCGGGCATCATGCTCGGTTTCCAGATCCTCCTCTTCCTCTCCCTCATGTCCCTTGCCGGACAGACCACAGAATGATCGGAAAGATCCTGAAACGGCTCGATCCCTGGGCGGGAAAACTGACGGGGGCGGCTCTCGGGCTCGTTTCAGGTCTCGGGGTGGTGGGGATGGTCTTCGGGGCTGTCCTGGGGCACATCGCCGACACGGTCCGCGGTGAATATCGGCAGCAGAAGGCCCTTGCCAGGTATTTTCTCTCTCCCAAGACCGAACGGGACTCGTTGTCCGCGGACATGAGGAAGACCGGCTTCACCTTCCTCGTCGCTCTCTGGATCCGCGATTGCGAAGGTTCCGTCTCGAAAATCGATCGCGCCGAGGCGGCCGAATGGGCGGCGCGGTACCACGGCATCGGCCAGAGACAGCGCCACGTCTTCCTGGGCGCGGTCGGCAGAGTCATGGACAGTGGAAACCCGGATATTCCGGCGCTATCTGCCGATTTCGCCCTCGACTCCACGGCGGAGGAAAGGCTTGCATTCCTCGGTTCGCTCCTTGACTGTATAAAGGATTCCCTCACGGAGCGGAGACGCGGCATGTTCAGGGAGATCTGTTTTTCGATGGGATTTTCGGAGGAGGCGCTGCGGGATCTCGCACGGAAGCACGGCCGTGCGCGGCCGGAGGACTACCGGCTTCTGGGAGTGACGGAGGATTCGGCGAACGACGAAATAAGGACCGTATACCGGAAACTTGCCAGCCAGTTCCACCCGGACATCACGGCGGGGCTCTCTTCCGGACAGCGAAACGCGGCGAACGAGGCCTTCATCAGGATAACCGAAGCGTACAAACGGATCGTCGCGGACCGCGAGTTCCGCGCGTCCGATTCGGAGACTCCTTTAAGCTGAGCCGGACAACCGGCTCAAACGTCCTCCTCCCTCCGTATCCGCGCGCCGAGAGAGAGGAGCCTTTCGGAGATATTCTCGTACCCCCGCTCGATCTGGTAGACATTCTGGATGACACTTTCACCCTCCGCGCAGAGGGCGGCGAGCACCATGGCCATCCCCGCCCTGACGTCGGGAGAAACAAGATCCGCGCCCCGCAGCCTGGCCGGCCCGGAGATCACCGCTCGGTGGGGGTCGCATAGGATGATGCGGGCACCCATTCCGATGAGCTTATCGACGAAGAACATGCGGGACTCGAACATCTTCTCGTGGATGAGCACTGTCCCCTCGACCTGCGTCGCCACGACGGTGATGATGCTCGTGAGGTCGGCGGGGAACCCCGGCCAAGGAGAGTCGTCAATCGATGGGATCATTCCGCCTAGTTCGGGCTGGACCCTGAGTTCCTGGCCTTTGGGAATGTGGATCGATGAACCATCCGTGTCCCAATGGATCCCAAGTTTGCCGAACGCGATCTTCACCATGCGCAGGTTCTGGGGACCCGCGTTCTCTATGGTAAGCTCGCCCCGGGTCACCGCGGCAAGGCCGATGAACGAGCCGACCTCCATGTAATCCGGACCTATCCGGTAGTCGCACCCGCCGAGCTGTGGCACCCCCTCGATGGAGAGGATGTTGGAGCCGATGCCAGATACCCGAGCACCCATGGCGTTGAGCATCCGGCAGAGATCCTGCACGTGCGGCTCGGACGCGGCGTTGTTGATAAGGGTTTTCCCCTCCGCGAGAACCGAGGCCATGATGGCGTTTTCCGTGGCCGTAACCGAAGCTTCGTCGAGAAAAAGATCCGCGCCGACCAGCTTGTTCGCGGAGAGGCGGTACATCCCGTCCACCTCTATCCTGGCGCCGAGTTCGGTAAAGGCGAGAAAATGGGTATCCAGCCTCCGGCGCCCGATGATGTCTCCGCCTGGGGGGGGCAGGACGACCCTGCCGGTCCTGGCGAGGAGGGGGCCGGCGAAGAGGATGGATGCCCGGATCGCCTTTGCGTGCCGCGAAGGGATTTCCGACGAAGGAATGTCTTTCGCGACAATCCGATATTCTCCGTGACCGATCCGGGTTATCTCGGCGCCGAGTTCGGCGAGAACGCCGCACATCACGCCGACATCCTCGATGTCCGGAATATTGCGCAGGATCACCGGCTCGTCGGTGAGCAGCGCCGCGGCGAGGCAGGGCAGGGCCGCAGTCTGGTTTCCGCGCGGCCGTATAGATCCTTTGATGGGAAAATTCCCCTCGATGACGTACTTGCTCATGAAAACACCATATCAGAGAATCGCTCTTTTCGCCAGAAGATACCGGGGCTTCAACCGCGCAGATGTGGTTCAGTGGGGATCAAAACGGTACTGCCGTTTTCCGAATGGGTTCGCGGCGAGGACGACTCGGAGAGAATAGAGGTAGTCTCCCTTCTCTTGGGTCGAGAAACGCGCGGAAAGCGGAACGATGGCAGGCAGGCCCTTTCCAATGTTGAATGGATTCTCGAACAACACGGGAAAAAACACCTCCGAGGGAGGTTGCGAGGGCATAAAGGGGGCTTCGAACGGAGCCCCTTCGGGAACCCCGGTCAACGTGAAGCATCTCATGGCGATGGTAAAATAAGAATCCCCCTTTCTCCTGAAGTCAGCCACCGCTTGCGGATCCATGGCGGTAGCGCAGAAGGCCTCCCATTCTCCCTCTACGAGAAGGCGCGAACAGGTATCCAAAAAACGGTTGAGACTGCGGACGATGTTCACGGACCTGTTTTCCGTGAAGCTCCCTCGGTTCCAGCGATACCAGGTCAGATAGGTCTCGTACCCCGTTCCCTCCTCGAAGCCCTGCCGGGGAACCACGATATCGAGCACGGAGTCTCCATCTATGTCATCGAAAATCGGGGGGCCCGCCGAAGAATCGTGAATGGAAAGGCGGGAAGGAGCCGTTGTTCCGGAGAACGCGACGATATCCCGCTCCGTGCCCTCCTGATCCATAAAAAGCAGCTCCGCGCAGATGACACGCTCCTCTCCCTGGATGAGGCCGAAGGTACGAAACGACTGGAGGGAGAATCTCCTGCCCAGCGGAACGACGATCGGTTTCCCCATCCCCTGATCGGTCTGGGGAAAGAAAAGGACCGAAACGCCGAAGGATACAGGATCGTTTCCGAACACCCTTTTATAGGAAGAGAGGTAGCCGAGATCCGCCGTGCCGGGAACCTCCGTTTCGATGAGAACCAGGACCGCCTCCGGGTATCCGTCTCCCGCGGTATCATGGAGAAACAGAAGGGGTTTCCCCCTTCCCGAAAGGATCTCTGTTTTCTCTCCGGCGTATCTTTCCGCGAACCGAACGATCTCGCTTCGCGAAAGCGGCGGTTTCCTTGCCGGCGCTGGCGGCTCCGCGGCCGCCCGCGTTTCGCCCTCCGTTCCCGACGCGGCTGCGGCCGCGCTTGCGGACGTTCCGCCGGCTTCGCCCGCAGCCGCCTCTACTGCCATGCTGATGGCCGCCTCCTCTTCGGCCCCCGCGCCGATCGCCGCAGGGAGGGTTCCCGCGGAGTCTTCTCCCGACAACGGCAATTCTCCGCCGGATCGTTGATCATTTGCTGAAGGCTGCACGTAATCAGAGACCGCAGAAACCTCTGATGCGGCCGAGGGAAGGACCGTTTCAGAAAGACCGACGTCGAGCCCTTCCGGCTTCATCGAGCGGCAGGATAGGATGAGTACGCACAGCGTCAATGCTGTTCCCCATCGATACACGAATACACTCCATGAAAATCCGATGCTCGCTTTTATAGTACCAGTGAAAAAAGTGCCCTGTCGAGCGTTTTTCAAGAGCTTGTATAAAACCGCCGTTTCTGAAAGAATCTGCTATCCTCTTAAGGACAACCTGACTCAAGGCGGAACCAATGAAAGTGATGAAATTCGGCGGCAGCTCTGTCGCAGACGCGCAGAGGATAGCCGTTGTGGCGGAAATTGCACTGAAGGAGCGGAAAAAGACACCGATCGTTCTCGTTCTTTCCGCCATGAAGGGGAACACGGACGCGCTCATCGCCTGCGCGAGGCAGGCGGAGCAGGGAGACTCCGCCTATAAAAAGCGGATCGAGGCCCTTCTTTCGAAACACGCGGAGGCCGCGCAAAGCTTGCTCGCCGATCCGGACGAACTGAAAGCCGCGAGGGCGGAGATCGACGAGATGTTCCGCGAGCTTGAAAGCATCCTCCATGGAATCGAACTCGTCCGAGAATGCTCGGCCCGGAGTCTGGACCTCGTGATGAGCTTCGGCGAACGGCTGAACTGCAAGCTCATGACCCGATACCTCAACGCGTCCGGCCATACCGCCGAGTACATAGACACCAGAGAGGTCATCGTGACTGACGATGCCTACGGAGCCGCCGCGGTTGACTATCCCCTGACATATGAGAGGCTGGGCAAACGGATCGCGGCCTGCGGAGGAATCCCCGTGGTAACGGGGTTTATCGCCGCGACCCCAGAAGGCATCACAACCACACTGGGCAGGAACGGCTCGGACTTCACCGCGTCGATCGTGGGGGCCGCGATCAACGCGGAACTCATCGAGATCTGGACAGACGTCGATGGAGTCCTCAGCGCCGACCCCCGGCTGGTTCCCGACGCCTTCGTCATTCCGGAGGTGAGCGTGGAGGAGGCGATGGAGCTCTCCTACTTCGGCGCAAAGGTCATCCATCCCTACACGATGATCCCGGCGGTCGAAAAGAGGATCCCCATCCTCATTAAAAACACGATGAATCCATCAGCTCCAGGAACATGGATCGTCGAGAAGGTGAAGCCGCACGACCGCGAGATCACCGGTATCGCCTCCGTATCCAATGCGGCCATCATCAACGTGGAGGGGGGCGGCATGATGGGCGTTCCCGGCATCGCCTCCAAGGTCTTCTCGGCGCTCGCCCGCGTGCGGACCAACGTCATCATGATCTCCCAGGCATCGTCAGAGCACAGCATCTGCCTGGTCCTGAAGGAGGAGGAGTCCGAACGGGCCCGTCAGAGCCTCCTCGAGGCCTTGGCTTACGAGATCTCAGCCAAGCTCATCCAGAGCGTTGAGATCAGGAGAAACCTGGAGATCATCGCGGTGATCGGGGAGAACATGCAGGGAACGCCCGGCCTCGCGGGGAGGGTTTTCAGCGCCCTCGGTGACGCGGGGATCAACGTCCTCGCCATCGCCCAGGGATCCTCCGAGCTGAACATCTCGCTGGTCATCGAAAGCGCCGACACATCGAGGGCGCTCAACGCCATCCACAAGGCGTTCCTGAACGGAAAGAGGCGGCCATGAAATTCAGGAGTACGCGGGGAAAGGCAAAACCTGTATCGTTCAAGGAAGCGCTGTTCCAGGGGCTCGCCACGGACGGAGGGCTCTACCTCCCCGAGACGACCCCGAAACTCTCCGCCATCTTCGACCGCTTCTCCCCGGAAACCCAGTTCACCGAGATCGCGGGTGCGGTGACCGAGGCTCTCCTCTCCCCCGAAATCAACGGGGAAGAGGCACGGCGGATCTGCTCACGGGCGTTCCCCTTCTCCCCCGCGATCTCGGAGGGGAAAAACGGAATCGGGATCCTGGAGCTCTACCACGGCCCTTCCTGCGCCTTCAAGGACTTCGGAGCCTCGTTCCTCGCCTCCTCCATGGAGTTTTTCCTCGAGCGGGAAGGGGGACGGTCGATCATTCTCACCGCTACCTCCGGCGATACCGGAAGCGCGGTCGCGTACGCCTTCAGGGGAAAGAGGAACATCGACGTCGTCATCCTCTACCCCCAGGGCCGCGTGCGCCCCCTCCAGGAAAAACAACTCCCGCCGGG
>CAZPZF010000002.1:40279-40667 GCA_964590705.1 uncultured Spirochaetales bacterium
GACAGCCAGCTTATGGCCAACCAGCCGCACCGGGCTCCTGCGCCCTCGACTCAGCAGCCCCTCACCACGGCCAATTCAAGCCGCCTCGGCAGGCTCATCCCGCAGTCGTTCTACTATATCTGGGCGAGGAGCCGGTATCCCGGCGACGACCCGTTCCGCTTCTGCGTTCCCAGCGGGAACTTCGGCAATCTCACGGCCGGGGTGCTCGCGTCCCTCTGGGGGATGCGCGTCGACCGATTCATCGCCGCGACCAACGCGAACGACGTGGTTCCGGAATACCTGACCGGCGGCTCCTTCACCCCCCGCCCCTCCATATCCACCCGGTCGAACGCCATGGACGTGGGCGACCCGAGCAATTTCGAGCGGCTGGCAGCCCTTCTTCCCACCC
>CAZPZF010000002.1:40677-52435 GCA_964590705.1 uncultured Spirochaetales bacterium
GAGCGAACTCGGAGTGTTCATCGACCCCCATACGGCCGTGGGTCTTACGGCCGCGGCCCGATTCCTACGCGGAACAGGCAAGCGTGGAAAGATCCTGTCTCTTTCCACGGCCCACCCCGGGAAATTTCTCGAGACGGTCAGGGAAGCCACTGGCGAGACCCCGCCCCTCCCCGGACCGCTGGAGGCTGTCCTCGCCCTGCGGAAACGGTCGATCGAGATTCCGAACAGCCCGGAGGCTCTGAGAGAATTCCTGTTGAAGAGTTTTGCGTAAAAGCCCGCGCTCACTCCACATAGAGCCGCACGAGCTTCTTTCCGTCCGCATCTCTGAACGGGTTCTTGCTGTTCCTGAGGTAGCCTCGATACGCCTTGCATGCCTCGTAGTAGCCCTGAGGCCCCCGAAACGTCGAAGCGAGGTCGCATCGGTACAC
The DNA here is from genome assembly GCA_964590705.1 of uncultured Spirochaetales bacterium. Lineage (GTDB taxonomy): Bacteria > Spirochaetota > Spirochaetia > CAZPZF01 > CAZPZF01 > CAZPZF01. The sequence continues at coordinate 41,106 of CAZPZF010000002.1, forward strand.
CTCAAGAAGGAGGGGAAAGAGGGGAGAGCTGAGGGCTCTCTCGGCCCTGAATACGGGAAGCGAGGGAACCGCTGCCGGAAGCATGTGTTCCGCCACCAGGAAAACCGTGTCCGAAACGATCTCCTCCGAAAAACCGATCCGCCGCAGGAACCGCCCCGCGGTGACTGCGCCGATCTGCGCGTGCCGGTCAAAGGTCCTTCCCTCGTTCTCGGCCGCCTCGGGCTTGCCGCAGTCGTGCAGGAGAAGGGCAAGGGAGATCCGCAGGTCAGCGGTCTTTCGGTACCGCAGCGTAGCCAGTGTGTGCTGCCATACGTTGCCTTCCGGATGATACTCCTTCCCATGCTGCACGTCGTCCAGGATCGAGAGCTCGGGCCAGTGTTCCTGGATAAACCCGGTTTCCATGAGATAGGAAAGCCCCAGCAGAGCAAATCTTCCGGTAAGGACCGCGCAGAGAAGTTCCCGCTGGAGGAGAGGAGAGAGAGGCGCGGCGGCCGGGTCGTTCGATCCGGCGGACGGGAGAACCGTGCCGTAGCGCGCCAGCGAGATCGCCGTCACAGCCGCGTCAGCCCAATCTCCGGGCACGCCGGGGGTAACGGGTATATCCCCCGCGGTGCCCGTCCAATCTGCGGGCTGTCCAGCTGAAAAGCTCTCCCGGCTGGCGTGTTTGCCCAACGCGCGGCGGATCTCGCGTATCCGAGGGTAGAGTCCGCAGGGGTCGTAAAAGGCACCGGATCGGAGATCCTGGAAAAAGGGGATGCCGGGAAAATCGAGAAGCTGATGCCGTATCGATAGGGTCGGAAACGCGCAGACGGCCACGTCGGGCCCCGCGGTTCCGGACTGGCCGGCGCTGGCCAGGGAGTCTTCATCGTCCTCGTACATCTCGGAAATCCGGCGGATCGGCTCCGACTCGATCTGGTTCTGAAGACAGGTGATGAGGAGGGGAGGATGGCCGGCCGCCTCGAGAACCGCGTCGATGCCCGGATCGCCGGGGTAACACACCGAATCGCCGAGAGAAGCGACGTCGATCAGCCCCCCCTCGGTCGCTACCCGCGTGAAAGGCGCTTCGGGAAAGCCTAAATAGGAGTCCACCGCGGAGTAGCCCGCGAGAAAGGAGCGTTCCCCGAGCTGGCTGAACATCGCGCCGATGCGCTGGATCCGTGAAACCATGAATCCAAGATACGGGGAAAAGAGGTGAAAGTCCATCGGGAGGGAATCAGGGGACGACGATGTGGTATTTCGCGAGCTTGTTATAAAAGGTCCTGCGGCTCATCCCGAGGAGGTCCGCGGCCTTGGTCTTGTTGTTTCCGCACGAGAAGAGAGCTTCCAGGATCAGTTCCTTCTCGTACTTTCCGACGAGGCCGAGGAAGCTGCTTTCCTGCACGCTCGGTTTCCTATTTGCGCCGTCAGAATCGCTCCGCATGGTCCTGAAGTAGAACGGAAGATGGTCCTCGGTTATCAGCTGATTGTCCGAAAGGACAACTGAATGCTCCACGACATTCATGAGCTCGCGCACGTTGCCTGGCCAATTGTACTCCAAAAAGAGATCCATACAGCGATTCGAAAAGAACGTGTTTTTCCCATACTTGTCATTGTATATCTTCGTGTAATATCGAACCAGAGACACGATGTCCGCCTTCCGCTGCGCAAGGGGGTATAGAAACACGGTAAAGGTATTGATCCGGTAGAACAGGTCCCGCCTGAACGCGTTGTTCCTGATGAGATCGTCAAGATCCCTATTCGTGGCTGCAATGATCCTCGTGTCAACGACCTCCGTCGTTACACCGCCCACCCTCTCATACGTGCCCTCCTGCAGGAAACGGAGGAGCTTGGGTTGCATGGACAGGGGTAGATCGCCGATTTCGTCGAGGAAAAGAGTGCCTGTGTCCGCGAGCTCCACCTTTCCCTTCTTCCCTCCCCTTTTCGCGCCCGTGAATGAGCCTTCCTCGTACCCGAACAGTTCGCTCTCGAACAGGCTCTCCGGTATGGCCGAACAGTTCAGCTTGATGAACGGCTTGTCCTTCCTCGGGCTCGACTGGTGGATCGCCTCCGCTACCAGTTCCTTTCCCGTTCCACTCTCTCCGATGATCAGCACGCTGGAAGCGGTCGCCGCGACCCGGGCGGCAAGGGCAAGTTCCTTCCGCAGCTTCATGGAATTACTCACGATCCTATTGAAAGGCGCAGGAAGCCTAATCTCGCTTTCGATTTCCGACTGCATGTGGGCCGTAATGCTGTTCGTAGTCCGCAGCTCGTTGGCGAGAGCGAGGATCTCCGTGATGTCGAAGAAGCTGGAAATTGCCCCTTCGATTTCTTCGTTGATCAATATGGGGTTGATGTTGGCGATGATCGTGATCCCCAAGCTCTCGATGTAGATGCGTTCCTCGTCAACGGGAATCCCGGTTTTCAGCACGGACAAGATCCGCGCGTTCGGCTCGATATCGCTCAGATGCTTATGGAGCACCTGATGCGGCTTGACTCCGAGGATCTTCGTGTACGATTCGTTGACGAACAGGACACGCGTCTCCCTGTCGACGACCACGATCCCCTCGTGCAAGGAGCCGAAAGCTTCCATAAGAAACTCGTTTTCAGGCGAGAAGAGATCCTTGACGCGGGAAACCCGAACGAAACTTTCTTTGCGGGGTTTCAGAAGCATCGAAAGAACACTGCTTTTCGATAAGAGTCCTCTTACCCGCCGGTTTTCATCAACGATATATACCGTATTGCAGCGCTGGTTTCTCGAAAAGACGGTGACGATATCGTCCTCCGCGGCGGAAAGTGGGAGAGTGAGATAGCAATCGCTGAGAAGCGCCGTCAGAGGGATGTCTCTGTCCCTGTTCAGAACGATGTCCTTTTGCCAGACGACACCCAGCAACTCCCCGTTCTGACCGCAGACGGGGATGCAGGAGAAGTTGTTCTTCTCAAGAACGCAGACAGCATCCCGTACGCCCTGTGCAGCGCTCAGATAGATGATATTCTCGTTCATCAATTCCCGTGCGGTCATTCCGTTTTTCTCAATTAAAACACACTGTGCGATTCCGTATTGTACCTTCGCTTTGAACAATCATGCAACTTTTTTCAAGAGAATAGTGATTGTGCATGTTTTTACACAACAGCGAAAATACATACACGGAACCGCCATCACTCTCTCCTCACTTTCATCATCGGCCGTAGTAACTCCGGACCACCCTTCATATCCTCGCTCGGCAAGAAGGAAACAAGTCTTTTTCCCTCAAATAAATATCAATTCATGAGAACGATCGGACCATTCCGTCGCCGATCCCAGCCGTTCTTGGTACCCTTTTTGCATTATCGTAGGAAAAATTCTATGCAGAGAGGGCATATCCATGGAAAGAACATCGAAAATAACAGGCTTCTATAAACTCTCCATTTCAGAGAGACAGAGGATCGTTAAGTCCTTCTGTCATCTCTCCGAGGACGATCTCAAACTGCTTGAAAGCCCCGTATCCCTCCCTCCGGAAAAAGCGGAGAGGATGATCGAAAACGTCATAGGTGCCTTTCCCCTTCCCATCGGGATCGCGTCAAACTTTCTCATCAACGGTACGGAATACTTCATCCCCATGGTCATCGAGGAGCCTTCGGTCGTTGCCGCGGCAAGCAACGCGGCCAAGCTCACCCGCGACAAAGGCGGCATCTTTGTCAGCAACAGCGGCCCCATAATGATCGCCCAGATCCAGGCGGTTAATATCCCTGATCCCTTCAGGGCAAAAGCCGAGATCTTGGAACACCGGGATGAGATCGTTTCACTGGCAAACGCGCAGGATCCCATTCTATTGAAGATGGGTGGGGGCATGAAGGATTTGGAAGTCCGCGTCATCGATTCAAAATGCGGCCCCATGGTCATCACTCATATCATCGTGGACACCAGGGACGCGATGGGAGCAAACGCGGTAAACACCATGGCCGAGGCTCTTGCCCCCCTGATAGAACGGATCTCGGGCGGACAGGTCTTTCTCCGCATCCTTTCGAACCTCGCTGAACGGAGAATCGTTCGGGCGCGCACGACCGTATCGAAAGAAGCGCTTGGCGGTGAAGATGTCGTCAACGATATCGTGCTCGCGGGAGCCTTTGCCGAGGCGGACCCGTACAGAGCGGCGACGCACAACAAGGGAATCATGAACGGAGTTTCCGCAGTGGTGCTGGCAACGGGAAACGACACCCGTGCAGTGGAAGCGGGAGCCCATGCCTACGCTGCCCGTTCCGGCAGGTATTCCGCCCTCTCCATTTGGGAAAAGAACGCGGAGGGAGATCTTGTGGGAACCCTCGAAATGCCTATGGCGGTAGGTCTCGTAGGAGGGGCCACGGCCTCTCATCCGATGGCAAAGCTCATGGTGAAGATTCTGGGAGTGAAAACAGCGGTGGAGCTCGGACAGATCATCGGGGCTGTCGGGCTCGCGCAGAACCTCGCGGCGGTGAAGGTCCTCGCCACGGAGGGCGTACAGCGGGGCCATATGGCGCTTCACGCGAAGAATGTCGCCATTTCTGCGGGTGCCACGGGAGACTTGATCGATCGGGTGGCGGCCGCAATGGTTTCCGAAAAACGGGTGCGGGCGGACAGGGCCATCGAGCTCCTCGAGGAATTCCGCAGAGGAGGTGCGTGAGATGGCGGGGCTTGCGCACGGTCGGTCGGCGTTTCCGTCGTATCCGAAAAAGGTGCAATTCGGGGATATCACGATACGGGATGGTTTTCAGCACGAGGAGAAGATCATCTCGACCGAGGCCAAGGTGTTCTATGCAGAGGAGTTGATCCTGGCGGGAATACGATACATCGAGGCGACGAATTACGGAAACCCGAACAGGCTTCCCCAATTTCGTGACGCGGACGAGGTGTTGAAGCGGATCCGCGGCAGCCGCAAGCTCAAGGACGCGGGCGTAGACATGGGAAATATCGTGCTGACCGCGGTGACCATACGGGAAAAGGCGGTTGACCGCGCCATCGCCGCCCGGAATTCAGGTTGGGGTCCGGATCGGGTATTGATGATGGTTTCTACCGACGAACACCACCATTTCGTGAATTCCGGCTGCACGCTTCTGGAGTACTGGAAAGAGGCGGAGCGGTGCATCAGGAAGGTAAAGGACGCCGGCATGAAATTCTGCGGCACGGTGAGCACGATCTGGGGAAGCCCAATCGCGGGCCCAACCGACATGAAAAAGGCCCTGGATTTTACAAAACGCTGGCTGGACATCGGCGCGGACGACATCGAGCACGCGGACCACGACGGTTCGGCCCCTCCCAACAAGGTATACGACTACTATTCCATGATCCTGGATGCCCTTCCGAACACGGATCTCCATATCGCCCACTTCCATGAAACACGCGGCTGGGGAATGGCGAACATCCACGCTTCGCTCTTGGCGGGGATCACGCAGTATGAGGGAACGCTCGGGGGAACCGGAGGTCAGCCGGCGAATTTCGTCGGCGACACCCCCGGATACGGAACCGGAGACTACTACTACACGGATCCAAAGTCGGTCGGGCTTATCAGCACGGAGGACGCGCTGGTGATGATGGACGAAATGGGAATAGAAACCTCGGTGGATATCGACCGGATCCTCCGGCTCGGAAAGCTCATGGAAAAGACCATCGGTCGGCCCCTGAAATCAGGGTCCATCCACCAGGGGAGGATCCCCAAGCAAGCGCGTCCCGATCTTTTCCAGAGGGAACTGCTGGAGAGAAAGGCCGCCCTCGGAGAACAAATGGGGTGAGCACGGCTAAGGCGATGCCGGCCCAGTAAAACGGCGCAATATCCGGAAAATCGTTCCGGATACCAATATTTCAAGGAGGACAGGATGAAAAGGTTCGCTCTGCTTATCTTTCTCCTGATCGTGCTGGTCGTCCCCGTACAGCTTTTCGCGGCGGGAAAGGGCGAGGCATCTGGTCAGGATACGGGACCGATAAAGATCGGTGTCGTGATTCCCCTGAGCGGCGGCCCCTTTGCTGAAGCGGGCATGGAGTCAAGAATAGGCTTCCAGATGGCGGAAAAGGAGATCAACGCGAGCGGAGGGCTCCTCGGCCGCCAGATACAGCTGATCATCGAAGACGACCAGTCCAAGCCCGAAACAGGTATCGCGGCGTGCACGCGGCTCATTACCCAGGAAGGAGTAATCGCTCTGATGGGCGGCTATTCCAGCACCATTACCTACGCCCAGATGAACGCGATCCAGAACTACGAGCCGCTCATGATCTGGGGCGGGGCATCCTCGACCAAGGTCGAGCATGAATTCGGCAACAGAAGATGGTTCTTCCACATGCACCCGTGGGACTACCATAGGCAAAGCACGGTCGTCGGCTTTCTCTCGTCGATCAATCCGAAACCGAAGACCATCGCCCTCACCTACGAGGACGGAATCTATGGAACCACGAGCGCCGACTATTTCAGGAAATACGCGCTGGCAGCTGGGTTCGAGATCGTCCTCGACGAGCCCCATAAAAGCGGTGTAGCGGATTTCACATCGCTCCTCACCAAGGCGAAAAACAAGAATCCCGATATCTTCTACAGCGTGAGCTACGCCGGGGACTACATCATCCAGATCAAGCAGGCTCGGGAGATCGGATTCAAACCGAAAGCCTTTGTCATCGTGGCTCCCCTGTTCCCGAACTATGTCAGCTCCCTGGGAGAGCTCGGCGACAATATCGTTGGAGTCAATCCCTGGGCGCCCACCCTCAATATCGAGGGGCTTCAGGACTGGATGAAACGCTTCCATTCCCAGTATCCCGAGAAACAGTCGTTCGAATACTGGCTGCCTCTTTCCTATTCCTCGCTTATGGCCCTCGCGGAAGCCATCCGTATAGCGGGAACCACGGAAAAGGAAGCGCTCATCGCTGCTCTGGAAAAAATGGAGCTCAACACCCCGTTCGGAACAGTGTCATTCAAGCCGAGCGAGGAAGGAGGCCTCCATCAGGCGTTCACGAACCTCGTCATGGTGCAATGGCAGAAGCTTCAGCCGGTCGTCGTGTATCCCCCTAACGTCGCGGGCAACAAGCTGGTGTATCCCCTGCCCTGACATAGGACAACGGCCCCTACGGCCCAGTATAGAAAGGAGAACAGGGGCGGGAAGCGCGCTTCCCGCCCCGCATACAGCAATGGAAAATTTCCTTCAAACGCTCTTGAACGGGATCCTAACGAGCGGAATTTACATCATCGTGACGCTTGGGTTGACCCTCGTTTTCGGGATCATGCGGGTGGTCAACTTCGCGCACGGCGAGTTCGTCATGCTCGGCACATACATCACCTACTGGAGCTTCTCCCTTCTCGGGATGAATCCTTATCTGACCTTGGCGGTCTGCGCGGTCCTGCTCTTCCTCCTCGGCCTCGGAATGTATAAATCCGCGGTCGAGCGGATCCTCGACTCCCCGCCCATCAACCAGGTTCTCATCACCTTCGGATTCTCGATTCTTCTGCAGAATGTAGCGTTGATCTTCTGGAGCGCGAACTCCGTGGCCATCAATATCCAAACGAAGATCGTGCGGATCGGTACTCTCCAGATAGGAAGAGACAGGCTGTTCGTGTTCCTCATCGGGCTCGCCTTCGCCCTCATCATGTCCCTCCTCGTCTCCAGGACGAGCCTTGGAAAAACCATGTCGGCAGTGAGCCAAAACAGGAGAGCCGCATCCCTCCTGGGAATCAACGTTCCCGCGGTCTACCTGCTCACCTTCGGCGTATCGGCGGCCATAGCCGGCATATCCGGAGGCCTCGTAAGCATCGTTATGTACGCCTCGCCGTACATCGGATCGAAGCTCGGGCTGCGGGCGTTCGCCATTCTTACCCTGGCTGGCCTGGGAAACATCAATACGGTCATCTGGGCGAGCCTCATCCTCGGTCTTTCCGAATCTTTGATCAGCGTCTATGTTCCCCAGGGAGCCGGATGGGCGGAAGGGTTGTCCTTCCTCATCATCCTGCTGGTTCTGGCTTTCAAACCTTCGGGTCTCAAAGGCATGAGGGCGGAATGATGAATACAACAAGGTCTACCAAGAACGTACCGGTTCTTCTGCTCGGCCTTCTCGTGGCAGCGGTCCCGTTCATCTTCGGGTCGTACATGATCCACATCATCACGGGAATCTACATCTACATCATCCTGGCCATCGGGCTGGGTATCCTGACAAAGACGGGGCAGGTTTCCATCGGCCAGGCGTCCTTTTTCGGGCTGGGAGCATACGCTTCGGCCGTCATCTGCAAATTTACAGGGTCGAACATCGCCCTCGAACTCGCCACGGCGATCATCGTTCCCCTGATCTTCTCCCTCCTCGTGGGATACGTGACGCTCCGGCTGAAAGGCATCTACTTCTCGATAGCGACGCTCGCATTCACGGAAACCCTTCTCGTCGTGGCGATGATGGAGAGGAAAGTCATGGGAGGCGCCACGGGTCTCGCGGTACCGCCCCTTTTCAAGAACAACCTGTTCGCCAACTACTATCTCTGCCTCGCCATTCTCCTTGTCGCGTTCATCATCGCATACGCGGCCGCCCGATCGAAAATCGGCTTCGCGTCCACGGTCATCAAAAACGACGAACGCCTCGCGAACGTCATCGGGATCAACCCAACGCGGTACAAGATAATCGCCTTTTGCCTGAGCGCCGCAGTGTCGGGAATGGCAGGATTCTTCTACGTCCACTACGTGACCTTCATCGTTCCCAACGAGGTGTTCAACATGAGCATCTCGGTGGCGGTGCTCGCCATGACTATTTTCGGGGGCGCGTATTCGCTCATCGGTCCGGTGATCGGAGCCCTGGTTCTCAAGATCGTGGAGGAATTCCTACGCCTCAACATCACCTACGGCCATTTGATCGGATACGGGGTCATCCTGATCATCGGCATCCTTTTCATGCCGAACGGTATCGTGGGTCTCTGGAACAGGTTCGTGCGGGATAGAAGACACGCGCAGAAACGGGAGAGTAACCGAAATGATACTTGAAGTGAACAAGCTTTCCAAACGGTTCAAGGGAGTCAACGCGGTCCAGGATCTCTCTTTTTCCGTCCAACAGGGAGAGATCATCGGGCTGATAGGCCCGAACGGCGCGGGAAAATCCACGGTCTTCGACATGATATCGGCGACCAGGCCGCCGGACGGTTCCTCACCCCTTCCCAACGGCGGGGATATCGCGTTCAACGGGACAAGCATCGTCGGCAGGACCGCCTATGACATCTGCCGCCTCGGCATCGCGAGGACCTTCCAGATCACCAAGGTGATCCAGGAGATGAGCGTCCTCGAGAACGTGATGGTATCGCACTTGTTCGGGAAAAAGCACGCGCCTTCGCGTTCCCAATTGCGGGAAGAGGCGGAACGGATCTGCCGCTTTCTGGAAATCGAGGACAAGATGGACACACCCGCGGAAAAGCTCACTATCGTGGAGCGGAAACGCCTCGAGATGGCCCGAGCCCTCGGGACCAAACCGAGCCTTCTGCTCCTCGACGAAGTCATGGCGGGACTTCGTCCCGCCGAGATAGACCGCGCCTGCGGCATCGTGAAAAAGATACGGGACTCCGGAGTCACGATCATCGTGGTGGAGCATGTCATGAAGGCCATCATGGCCATATCGGACAGGCTGATCGTGATGGATTCTGGCAGGAAGATAGCGGAGGGAGCCCCGGGCGAAATCGTGAACAACCCGCTGGTCATAGAAGCGTACTTCGGGAAGGAAGAGAGATGAACGTACTTACCGTGAAAGATCTGAACGTGGTATACGGGGATGTGCAGATCCTGTGGGAGGTATCGTTCTCGGTGGGGGAGGGGGAGATCGTGGCCCTCATCGGATCGAACGGCGCGGGAAAGACCTCCACCCTCAGGGCTATATCGGGAATCGTTCCTGTCAAATCGGGGGAGATCCTGTTACGCGACGAGCCGATCCAGAAGAAGAGGGCCCATCACATCGCCCGGATGGGACTCGCCCATATTCCGGAGGGAAGGGAGTTGTTTTCCGAGTTGACCGTTCAGGATAATATCCGGCTCGGGGGTCAGTACACGGTCAGGGATAGGAAGGAAGAGATGCGGACCATGGACGAAGTCTTCGGCCTCTTTCCGAGACTCGCGGACAGAAAGAACCAGGTTGCGGGCAACCTGAGCGGAGGCGAACAGCAGATGCTCGCCATCGCGCGGGGCCTCATGTCGAAGCCCCGTATCCTCATGCTCGACGAACCTTCCCTGGGACTCGCGCCGATCATCGTCTCCGAACTCTTCTCCCTGATCAGGGAAATAAACAAGAAGGGCGTAACCATCCTCCTCGTGGAGCAGAACGTGAATAAGACCCTGGAGATCTGCGACAGAGCGTACGTCCTGGAAACAGGGACGATCGTGCTTGAGGGCAAGGGTTCTGAACTCCAGATGAACGGACAGATTAGAAAAGCCTATCTGGGACTCTAAGCGATCTCTCCGCGCCATCGATCATGAAAAAAGCCCCGGGTCTTGACCGGGGCTTTCTTCATCATCCTTCCGCGGGTCTCGCCGATTTTCTAGAATCCCGGTTTCCGCCTTCCGCAAAGCATGAGCTGATAGCACCTCCTGCATCCCGGGAAGATCCCGTGCGGACTCTCTTTGAGCAGGCGGCGGAAGGTCTGGGCTTTTTCGGAGTTGTAGATCTCCATGATCGGGCCGTCCATGATATTTCCGATGTAGTAGTCAGGATAATCGGCGCAGAAGTGGACGCCGCCGTCGTAGTTGATATCCACCGAGAACCAGGGCACCGAACAGCGGTCGCGTACCAAGACAGAGAGGTCAGAGTAATATACCCCGATCCGATGAGGATTGATTACAGGAACCGTGATGATCGGATACCCGTTGTCGATGGCGTGAACGCGTTTGAGTATCCGGGAAAATTCCTGGCCATCTATTCCCTCGTTTCTGCCGGTGGCAAAGCCGCGCCAGTAGGGGGAATCTACGCCGAATTTCTCCCGCATGAACGATTCCTGGGCCATCCCGTACTGATCGTTCGTATAGGTGCCTAGGTTGATGATGTGCCATGAGAGCCTTCTTCCGCGCAGCGATTCCGCGAGCCGGTCCAGCGAGCGATAGTTCAGGTTGCTCACCGTGGTCACGATCCCCATGTAGGGGGTCTTCGACCTCTGCCGCTCCTTCTCGCGGTTGATGGCCTCTATTCCGGCCATGACCTTCCTGAAGGAACCCCTGCCGCGCATGGCGTCGTTTTCCTCCTCGAAGGAGTCGAGGGAGATGAAGATGCCGTGCCAGCCGTCGTTGACGATCCTCTCCGCGTTCTCCTCCAGGAAGGTGCCGTTCGTGTTGACCGCGAAGACCGGAACCTTTTTGCACATGTAGGAGGCCAGATCCATGAAGCCGGGATACATGAAGGGTTCGCCTCCCCA
>CAZPZF010000003.1:0-28827 GCA_964590705.1 uncultured Spirochaetales bacterium
GACATCAAGGAACTCCAAAAATTTTCGCTGCGCAGCATACGGGAAGCGTGGGGGGAATTCTATCGGATCATCTCGTGTTTCGAGAGAAGCTCCGGCCTGTTCAGGATCTGCGGAAACCACGATCACGCGATGATCGCACGAGATCCGAAAGCGTATCTCGGCCTCAGGCTTCGGATCAACGGAATCCCGATCTTCATCCTTCACGGGCACCAGGCAGCCGCCACGTGGGCGTGGCTGAACATCCCGACGGGTTTCCTCCTCCGATGGATCGCCTCTCCCCTTGGAATCAGGAACTATTCGGTATCCCGTGACAGCGGAAAACGATTCCAGGTCGAGAAACGGATATACGAGTTCTCGAACAGGAAACGAACCATTTCGATCATCGGTCATACGCACAGACCCCTGTTCGAATCCCTTTCGAGAAAGGATTCGCTTAGGTTCGGTATTGAGCTGCTTGTACGAAAGCTGACCGAGACGAATGATCCCGATGAGCGCGCCATCCTCGAGGACAGGATACGGAAGATGAAAGACGAGCTGGCCGGCGTCGGAGAAAGGCGCGGCGCGGAGAACAGGAACAGCCTCTATAACGAGGCCATCGTTGTTCCCTCCCTCTTCAACTCGGGCTGCGCAATCGGCAAGCGGGGTTTTACCTGCATCGAGATCGATTCGGGTACACTTCGTCTCGTACATTGGTTCGACTCAGGGAGATCCTCCCGGTATCTGTCTGAAAACGGGCGTGTCCCCGAACGGATCGGGAACACGGGTTTTCACCGGAAGGTGCTCAAAGAGGATACTCTCGCCTATATCTACGAGAAAATACGGCTGCTCGCCTGAGCCGTTCCCCTATCTCTTCAGCTTCTTCCTCCAGTCGATGCGCCAGTTCTTTCCCTCGATGCCGGACGGCCCGTAGTCGAGTCCGAGCTGGCCGCCGGGGTTCATGATGTTCTTGGGATCGAAGTGCCGCTTCAGGGCGCGCAGCACGTCCATCTGAACCGGGCCGAGATGCTCCTCCATCCACGGCGCGATCATCCTCCCGACCCCGTGGTGGTGGCTGAGGGATCCGCCGCCGCGGACGATCGCGTCGAACACGCCGCTCTGGAGCTTCACGTACTCCTCCACGTCCTCGAGTTGGCAGAAGTAGATGAAGTAGAGGTTGGTCCCATTTGGATAGAAATGAGAGGCGTGGGTCATGCATGCGGTCTTGGGTCTCGCCTTGATGTACTTGCGGACCTCCTCATGCACCTTCGGGAGGTTCTCCCACGTGACCGCTGTCTCGATGGTGTCCAGCATGATCCCGTAGTCGTCCAGGTCCTCGCGCATGTACGGATCGGTGAACCTGCTGTGCTCCCACTTACGCGCAGGATACCCGGGCAGGGTCATTCCCCCATGCTTCCAGCAGATGCGGGAGACCTTTCTCCTGACGTTGCGGGCGAAACCCCGCTCGCCCTCGGTCGTGCCGAGGAACAGGGTCCGCTTCCCGTCCTTGAATCCCGCGATTCTCATGGCAGTGTCGATCGGCGTTCCCTCGACGCCGTACAGCTTCAAGGCGATGCCCGTCTCCTCGGGATCGGAGAGCCTGAACACCCCAGGGAACCCGAACTCGCCCTGGCTGATCTCGCGAACCGCGTCCAAACCCGCCTGCCAAGAGGGAAAGACGTACGAGAAGCGGAACCGGTTGCGGGGTTGATGGTAAAAGATCTTCAGCGTAGCCTCCACGAGGACGCCGAACGTACCCTCGCTCCCCTTCATGATATCCACGAGCCTCGGCCCGGTCGCCGTAGCGGGGTACTCGTGAGTACGGAAGGAACCGGCCGGCGTCACCCACTCCATCCCGATTACGAGGTCGCAGGCGTCGCCGAAGTAGGAAGAGTTTTGGCCAGAACCCCAGGTGACGATCCATCCGCCCACGGACGAGTACTCGAACGATTGGGGAAAGTGTCCGCAGGTGTAGTTCCGTTTCGTGCCGTGCCGTTCGACGGCATGGTTCAATTCGTCCTCGTAGGCGGGGCCGAGCATGCCTGCCTGTACGGTGCAGGTCTTATTGATCTCGTTGATCCGCACCACCTTGTTCATGTGCGTGCACAGGACGAGGGTGATTCCCCCGAGCATGGGCCTGTATCCGAAGTTAACGGTGGATCCGCCTCCGTAGACATAGACTGGGATCTCATGCGTGTTGCAGTAGGTTACGATCTTGGCAACCTCTTCCTTGTTCCTGGGATGGACGACAAGGTCGGTGACTTCCCGGACAATCCTGTGGCGGAGTTCGAGGATCTCCTCCATCGTCTTTCCCGTGGAGTATTTGAGACGATCGTAGTCGGTTGAAGACACGTTTTCTGGCCCGGACACCGATTCGAAGAACCTGACGTGGGTTTCATCGATAGCAGGAGCCTTTCCGGGGAGGGATACCGCCTCCTGCCCGTCGCTCTTGCGTTCCCTGAAGTAGTCGTCGGAAAGGCCGAACTCCTTCTTCATGAGGGCGTACAGCCTCCTGTTGGGGTGCTTGAAGCCATTCGGATCCCCCCACTTGAAGATCGACCGGTATGAGCCCGGTTTCGGCGCCTCCTCGATCCAGTCCGGATAGAATCCTCGTTTACCGCCCATCGTATCCTCCTCTTTTCTCGGTCCGGCCGTAAAGGGCCGGGATTCATTCGTTCTCGGATGGAAGCGTCATGTCAGCGGTGGCCGCGAGCGCGGCATCCGTTCCCGGCAGGGAACGAAGAACAACATCACCCGGTCGAAGCCGCTCGGACACGACAATCCCCGCGCACAGATCCATATATTCCCGCATCCGCCGCAGGGGAACATCCGCGGTGGTTCTCACCGGCAGACGGGGAAACCCGGGAACTACGGTCCTGACGGTGGTGGTCAGCGTCCGCAGGGGTTCGACGAGCTCCTGGATCCCATATTCGATCCCCTTCTTGCAGCCGTTCCCCGTGACCTCGGGCCTGTTATCCGCTCCGCCCGGCTCCGCCTCCCTGACTTCAAGAACGCAGCCCTTGGGGCACAAGACGCAGACGATCCGCTTTACCGTTCCGCTCATTCCCTTTCCTCCAGAGCCACCGTGATCCGCCGCGTGCCCGCGGGAACCTTGCCCGTGTCTATGACGATCCGCTCCATCTCCGGAGGACGGACGACCGCCGTCTTTCTGGAGGCGATCTCGACACCATCAGCGCGGACTATGAGCACCCGGCCTTCGACCCTCCTCCGGCTCCGCAGGTACACGGGCACCTTGCCCCCGTCGGAGAGGACGAGCCTCTGCGGCACGACAACGCCGACATCTGCTCCCGCTTCCACGGAGACCGGAATCTCGGACGCGCGGAACGCGGTCCCCTCGCCCGGCCTCGCGGCGTTGCTGTTCAGCCGCGGCGCGGATCCGGCCGCCCATTCGGCCGCGGCCTTTCCCGCGGCCTCGCCGTTCTCGGAGACGTAGTCGACCAGATCGTTCACCAGAAGCGAATTGCCGCAGGAAAAAACGCCGGGACGCGATGTCATCATCCTCTGGTCCACGACCGGCCCCCCCGTGGCGGGATCGATCGCGGCGCCGAGAGTCTTGGCCACCTCGTTTTCGGGGATGAGCCCGACGGAGAGGATGAGGGTATCACAGGCAATCTCCTCCTCCGTCCCCGGAATGGGGTTAAGGTCCCCTCCGACGCGGGCCACGGTCACCCCGGTCAGGCGTCTCTCTCCATGCAACTTCGTGACAGTGGAGGAGAGGAAGAGGGGGATCCCGTAATCGTCGAGACACTGGACCACGTTCCTCGTGAGTCCGGACGGTTCGCCCTTGATCTCATGGACGCCGAGGACCTCTCCCCCTTCCAGGGTTATCCTGCGCGCCATGATGAGCCCGATGTCGCCCGAACCGAGGATGAGACAGCGCCTGCCCGGCATGAGCCCCTGAATGTTGATGAAGTACTGAGCGAGTCCAGCCGTGTATACCCCGGCCGGCCGCGATCCCTGGAGCATCACCTGACGGTCGGTCCTTTCCCGGCAGCCGGTCGCCAGGACGATCGCCCGCGTGTCCAGGGAAAAGCACCCTTCCCGGCCGTTGACCAGAGAGAGCCGATACCCGGTTTCGGTTTCCTCGGCCCGTGTAAGGAAGGTTCCGAGCAGGAAGGGAATCTTCCGCTCCCTGACCATCGCGATGTATCGATGCGCGTACTCGGGCCCCGTGAGTTTCTCGCCGAAACGGATGAGACCGAATCCGTCGTGGATGCACTGCTTGAGGATTCCCCCGGGAAGGGACTCCCGCTCGATGATGACTGCTGAAGCTCCGGCGGCCGAAGCGGCGGCTGACGCGGCAAGACCTGCCGGGCCCGAACCGATAACGGCTACGTCAACATGTTTCATGATTTCCCTCTCGCCCCGCCCCGATTCTCCCGGAAAACAACGGAGAGCCTTCCCCCTTCTTGGTGATTTCGGAAGGATCGATGCCCATCTCACGGGCCATGATCTCGACGACCCGCGGCGTGCAGAACCCGCCGTGGCAGCGTCCCATTCCCGCCCGGCACCTTCGTTTCACCCCGTCGATCGAGCGCGCGGGTATCGGCGATCCGACGGCGTCCCGCACCTCCCCCTCCGAAACCTCCTCACAGCGGCAGATGATCCTCCCGTACGCGGTATCCCTGGCGATGAGCGCGCCGCGCTCCTCGTCAGACATGCGCGAAGGCACGGGAGGCGACTTCCTGCGGGGATCGAAGCTCTCCTTCAACTTCACGTCCGCGTTTCGCGAGAGGATCCCGACCGTGATCCGCGCGAGATCCTGCGCGATCGCGGGAGCTGAGGCGAGTCCGGGAGACTGGATGCCCGCGGCGTGCACGAGGTTCCCGACCCTGCGGGAGCCCTCCACGATGAAATCCTCGTCATAGGTGCACGCGCGGATACCGGCGAAGTAGGTGATGATATCGGCGGGGGAAAGCCTTTCGTTGAGCTTGATGTGACGGTGCAGTTTCCTGATATCCTCCAATTCCGTTTCATAATTCTCTCGGTCAGGGACCTCCCGGGCGGTCGGCCCAACCAGGATATTGCCGTCGATGGTGGGGACGAGTCCCCCTCCCTTCGTCTTCTCATGGATCTGGGAAAAGGACGGCATGGCGTAGATGGTGGAGAGATACTTTCCCTTTCCCTTGTCGAGGATGCAGTCCACGCCGTGCCTGCCGTGGAGACTGAAGAAGCGGTCATCTGCGAACCCGGCGACGGTATCCGCCCAGATTCCCGCCGCGTTAATCACGACCCCGGCCTTCACCGCGCCGCGCGTGGTCACCACCTCCGCGATCCTATCCTCATTCATTCGGAAACCGGAAACTCCGGTGGAGAGGAAGATCTCGGCGCCGTTGGCGGCGGCGTTCTCGGCCATAGCCACCGTGAGGTCGTAGGGAGACAGGATGCCCGAGGAGGGGAGTAAGAAGGCGCCGTATTGCCGCTTCGTCAAAGATGGTTCCCTCCGGGCAACCTCCTTCCGGGACAGGGAGCGGTAGCCGTCGACCCCGTTCTTGCGCGCCCGGGCCGCGAGGAGGGGCAGGAGCAGCCGCGCGAACGGATTGCCGATGAGGATCATGGAGCCAGGCCGCCGGAAGGGGATCCCGAGCTCCTCCGTAACGGTCGTATAGAGGCGGTTTCCCCTGACATTGTAGTGCGCCTTTTTCGAGCCGGGCTTGGCCGCGAACCCCGGATGGATCATGCCGTCGTTCCGTCCTGTCGCGTGAACCGCCAGGTCCTCCTCCTTCTCGAACAGGGCGATCCTGATGTCGTAGCGGGAAAGCTCGCGGGCGGCCGCGCAGCCGATCACTCCGCCGCCCACGATCACGACGTCGAACGCCCGGCCCTCGAGGTCGTTTCGGGATTCGCCTACCGCAGGAAAGGAAAGCGTCTCCTCGGAAACGCCCGGAACCGAGATATCGTTGATCACGCCGCGGAAACCATGCCCCGCCGCGATCCAGCCCGCGTCGACCTTCCTCTGCCACTCCGAAACCGCGCCGGTCAATCGGACGGAGCCCCGCCATTCCTCGGCGGTTACCCCGTCGAGACCTTCCCGCCGCAGTCTCGCCCGTATCCTCTTCAGTTCCCTTCCGGCGTCCATCAGCGGTCCCTCCTTTCGGCACCTACGGAAATGATCCTCTTCAATTCCCTCTCGCTGTACGCGAGCATCCCCGCCATCAGCGCTCCCGCCCCCTGCGCGTCCCGTCTCCGGATAGCGGCGACGATCTCCTTGTGATACCGGAGAACCTCGGGCAGCACGCTCCTGTCACGGTAGAAGGTCTCGAGCAGGCCGATGTAGAGAGGTTTCAGGGAGTTCATAAGGAGGGGATACACGACATTGCCGGAGGCGAGGGCCAAGAGGTGGTGAAAACGGTAGTCGATACGGGCTATTTCCTCCGCGCTCAATCGTTCCGCCTCGCGTTCTTCCGTGAGGATCGCTTCCAAAGCGACCGCGTCGTCATCCGACCTTTCGGCAGCCGCGAGCACGGTGATATCGGTCTCGAAGAGAACGCGCATCCGGAGGATGCTCGAGAGCAGGGCGGGATCGAGGGTCTGCTTCGAATAGGTGAACAGGGAAATGAGGAGTTCGAGGGATCCTGTCTTCCGGTAGTCGTTCACAACAGAGCCGCGCCGGGGAATCATGGCCACCAATCCCTTTCCCGCGAGCTCGAGGAGCCCCTCATGGACAACGGGCCGGGAAACGCCCAATTGCCTGGCGAGTTCCCGTTCCGAGGGGAGGCGTACGCCAACCGGGAATCTCCCAGACAGGATGAGATCCTCGAACCGAGAGATGAATTCCTCCTTGAGGCTTCTCACATGAAGCGGGCTCATGCCATCAAGATCATTCCCCGCACTGGTGCCGCGGTTTTCGTTCAAGGGATCGCTCCTCGCTGGCTTCCCTCCATCACTGAATCACTTTCGATTCGGCTGGTGGTAATACCAACAGCCATTATTGTATCGCCGCTTCCCAGAAAAGTCAATAAAAAGGCTGCCCGAATCCGGGCAGCCCGCTTTATAACACGTGGCCGTTGACGACCGTCACTTTTTATCCTTGGTTTCGTCCATGATCTTCGTTCCCTGCCGCTTGAGGAAGAATAGGGCGAACACGAGGATGACCACGAAGACGATCACGTAGATCCACTCGTACGGTGTCATTTTAAAGATTCCCATACACAGCCTCCTATTTCGCCGCGGCGCCGCCGCTGATGTCTTCTCCCGAATAGGGCTTCAGGTTCATCCCTGGAGTCGCAAGTTCGGGCCATTTCACGATCTCGCCGTCCTCGGAAACGAGGGGACGCGGCGGGCTCTTTTTCTGGGTGACAAGGGTTACGACGATCGTCATGACGGCGGAAGCGCAGACGGAACCCAGAACCCAAGCCCAGTCCGGCTCCGGAACGATTGATACGTTGACGATCATCCCGATGACAATGACCACAAGCCCGCCGAGCATGCCGGCCACGGCTCCGGGCGCGTTCGCCTTTTTCCAGAACAGCCCGACCGTGAGGGGAATCCACAGCATGGCGAAGAGGAGGGAATAGGAATAGACCATGAGGTCGTATAGAGACTCCATGACCAGGGCGACCACCAGGGAGCACAGGCCGAGGATGACGATGGACCACTGGGTTCCCTTGAGTATCTGCTTTTCCGAGGTCTCCTTCTTGAGGAACCTCTTCCTGAACCTGGGCATGATGTCGTTTGCCACGATGACCGCCTCGGAGAAGAGTACCGAGTCTCCCGTGGACATGAGTCCGGCAAGGAGGGATCCGGTGAAGATGGCCAGGGGGATGGGAGAGAGGAAGGCCCTGGCGATGAGCGGAACGATGGTCTCGGAGTCATCTGCGATGACGTCGGCGGGGAGAAGTCCCTTGGCAACGAGCGAGATGGCCGCGAGTCCCAGGAAGATCGGAATCCAGCCGAGGGTCAGGTACATGACGCCGCCGATGACAGACGAGCGCCTGGCTGTTTTCGAGTCCTTGGCGATGAAGGACCTCTGGAGCAGTTCAGGTTCGGTAATGCACCCAAGACCCATGCCGAGCCACGCGTAGAGGTATGTCATGTAGTGGGCGAATCCCTTCCCGCCATGAGTCGGGAGGAAGGATTTGAAGAAGTCGGGGCCGGCGAAATCGATGGCTTCCTTTAATCCCCCGGCCTTGGTCATGGCGATAGGCAGAATCACCACGAGACCCAGGATGATGAGCACCGCCTGGATGAAGTCGGTCCATGCGACCGCCACGATCCCTCCCATGAAGGTGTAGAGGATGAGGATGATGGAGCCGATGATCGTGGTCCAGACGATGGGAAGGTCGAGAATGACATGGAAAACGACCCCCATGCCGATGAACTGGACCGCGAGGTAGAGGATGTAGACATAAACGTAGATCCCGGAAGCCAGGTTGACTCCCGCGGAGCCGAACCGTGAGTAGGCCGCCCCCATGGATCTCAGCTTCATCTTCCTGAGGATGGCCATGTAGAACAACCCGGCTATGATGAGGGTCAGGCCCGCGGCAAAGGGATCGGGGATGACCCCTCCGAGACCCTCCTCATAGACCGCTCCGGAAGATCCCATGGCGGTTCCTCCGCACCACCATGTAGCGAAGAGCGTGAACACGACAAGCCAGGTCGGGAACCTTCTGCCCCCCACCATGTAGTTATCAGCGCTCCCCTTTGTGACCTTGTTTGCCCACCAGCCGATCACGAGCATGAGCACGAGGTAGAGACCGGTAAGTACGAGTTGCAGAGCCCGTACACCGCTGGACAGTTCCGGCAGCATGTGCGCCTCCTTTTAGGGAATATGAGGATCCGAAGAATCCCCTGCTATCAAAACGGTTTTGAACCGCAGATGCCCCTTGGAAAAACGCAGAACCGACCGTGCGAAAAAAGGGCAGCCCGCCCCTGCTTCTCTCTGGATACCATACGGGACAGCCGTTGGCAATTCGGAAATCGCCGATTCATCCGAAAATCAGCGAAAAAACAGCATGAGAAAGGAAAACGGCAAAAGAAAAAATATCTCTTTGGAATAATTTGCAATATGGATAAAAAGGTATTAGGCTTGGTACAGAGTGCAGACAGCATATACTTTGGAGGGCGGGTTGGCATATGGAATTCAATAAACGGTGGAGCGAAGAAGAGGTTAAAGAGGATCTCTTCAATATCTTATCGAGCATCTATCATTTTGAACGGCACCTCGTGCTGACGTATAAGTTGAACTACCAGGAGATCTACCTCCTAAAACTCCTCAAGCGGAGCTCTCCCAAGAAAATGTCCGAGGTTTCGGCGGAACTGAGGATCGAGGCCTTTTCTGCAAGCCGTCTGGTGGCAAGAATGGTGGTCAAGAATCTCCTGCAGCGCTACAAAGCGGGGAACGACAAGAGAAATGTCTTCATCTCGCTGACGCCGGAGGGGGAGGTTTTGGTGAAAAAGATCGAAAAGAAGGACTACGAGATCCTGAGCGGTAACTCCAAGGACGTCAAGGAGAGCGCTCTGGCAGCCTTCTTCGAGGCCGCCAAGCACATCCAGAAGATCATGAAAGTCTGAATTCAGAGAGACACTATCTTTCCATTATTGTATACTGGGACGACATCGAACAGTAACATTACCAGAGCGGAGGCGGCAGGCACGATGGCTGAGCTCATACTCATCAATGCGTCCCCCCTGATAACCATGAGGGGAGACCCGAATCCCAGGCATGGAAAGCAGATGTCCGAACTCGGCACGATCGAAAACGGCGCTGTGGCTATAGATAACGGGACCATCCTGGAAACCGGAACAACGGAGGAAATTCTCGGAAGGTTCGGAGAGCGCAAGGGAGCCACGGAGAAGACCGCGGTAATCGACGCCCGAAACCGGATGGTCATTCCAGGCTTCGTTGACTGCCACACCCACATGGTGTACGCGGGAGAACGATACCGGGAATTCGCGCGTAGAATGGCGGGGGCTTCTCATCTTGACATCTTGAACGAAGGCGGCGGAATTCTCTCGACGGTCAAGGAGACAAGGAAAGCCACGAGACAGAAGCTGGCCGACGTAGCCAAGAGCCGGGCGGCGCTCATGCTTGCACACGGGACGACCGCAGTCGAGATCAAGAGCGGTTACGGGCTCGACATCGAAACAGAGGAAGCGATCCTCGACACCGCCATCACTATAGGGACCGACACTCCGATTACCGTGGTTCCGACCTATCTCGGAGCCCAGGCGCTTCCGCCGGAAACCGACAGAAAGCATTATATCGACCTCGTCGTGAACGAAGCCATCCCCCGTTTCGCCGGAAAAGCCAGGTATTGCGACGCGATTTGCGACCTCGGCGCGTTCAGCGTGTCAGAGGTAGAACAGATCCTCGGCAAGGCCGCCGGGCTTGGATACGGCCTGAAGATACACGCGGGCCAGTTCTCCTCAATCGGAGCCGCGGGACTCGCGGCCAGACTGGGAGCGCAATCCGCCGACCATCTGGAATTCGTTGAGGAGTGGGAGATCGAGGAGATGAACAGGGCGGGGACGATCGCGGTGTTTCTCCCCGGATCCCCCTCCTTTCTCCACTCCGAGGAATACCCTGACGCGAGATCGATCCTGAACGCCGGCATACCGGCGGCGATCGCTACCGATTTCAACCCGGGTTCCTGTCCGTCCCTTTCCATGCAGTTTATGATCTCTCTCGCGGTCACCAAGCTGGGCATGACCGCCGAAGAGGCGCTCTGCGCCGCCACGATCAACGCGGCCTACGCGTGCGGAATAGGCGGGCTCACGGGCAGCATCGAGAAGGGTAAACAGGCGGACATCCTCATCCTCGAGGCCGCGTCACCCTGGGAAATTCCTTACCATTTCGGAACGAATCTGGTGAAAACAGTCATCTCAAAGGGAAAAGTGGTTGTTCACGGCTTCAGTTGACATGAAAAAAGCGATACGGTACTATTCGTCATTCTGCCCCGGTAGCTCAGGTGGATAGAGCGACTGCCTCCTAAGCAGTAGGTCATGCGTTCGAGTCGCGTCCGGGGTAAACGGCGTACGTCGGGGAAATCGAGGATCTCACTCCTCGACAAGATCGTTCTGGATGTTGAGGTATCGCAGAGGATCGAGAACCTGGGAACCCAGGTGGACTTCGAAGTGAAGATGCGGCCCCGTTGAGAGCCCGGTACTGCCCATCGTACCGATCCGTTCCCCCTGCCGCACCTCGTCCCCCTCTTCCACATAAACGGAATCAAGATGCCCGTACTTCGTGTAGAAGCCGTAGCTGTGCTGTATCTTCACGTAGTTGCCGTAGTTGAGGGCCTCGTACCCCCTCTCAATCACTTTACCCCCCGCGGCGGCGATGATGGGGGTGCCGCGCGCGTATGCCAGGTCGATCCCCTTGTGAAGATACAATTGCCCGGTAAAGGGATGGATGGCGAGTCCGAACCTCGGCATGAGCCTCCCCTGCACTCCCTGCAGGGGCCACAAGGTGGGAAGCTCCACCAAGAGATCGTTGACTGAGACAAGGAGCTGGGTGGCGTTCTTCATGTCGTCCACGGACCTTTCCATCAGAAGGTGGATACTCTGAAGCTCGCTCAGTTCGGGAAGCAGCCCGGCCTCGCGCTCCCCGATGTCCAGGACGGTATTGATATCCGCTCCGCCGGCGGGAAATGCGAACCCCGTGTTCACGTTCATCTTCATCGCTTTGAGTGTCTCATTCAGGGTCGCCTGGAAAATGCTCGATACCTTCGAGGCTTCAGTGATCTCGTCTCTGATAATCTCGAGATTCGCCTCGCTCTCGGCAAGGGCGGCGCTCCTCTGTGAGAGAAGTCGAGAGATTCCTCCATAGTGCGTGGATAGATATATGAAGGAAACGAGTACGCCGAGCGACAGAGCGGCGATAAAAATCATGAGGAAGAGCGATACTCTGAAGCTGAAACTCTTCTTTTCGGAATGCGGGATCAGTATGACGGTGAACCGTTGTCTTCCTTGGGAAAAGAGATTGCCCAAACCTTCGCCGATGCGGGAACACCCAAGTCTGAGCCAGACAGCGCACTGCCGTACAATCCGTTTTTCCAGCTTCTTGTATTCAAATACAGGCGACACGCACCATCACTCCATATCCGATTGAGAGAAACCCAGGAAAGCCTACCACGCACCGCTTCCTTTGTCAAATATCGGCAGAATTTGGCTGGCGGAGTTGTCAAAGGTACGCGGTTTCGTCAGCTTTCAGACCTCCACACCACCTCGATTACTGAGGCTCGCGTCCCAGCCGAACCTCGCGGAAAACGGTATGTCGGCTACAGCGACGGGGCGGCGTCTCCCATCGGACCGTAAAAAAGAACTTGAGATTTCATGAATTTGCCGTACAATGGTCTATGATATAGAAAAGAGAGATGAAGGTTTCGTAATTCAAAGGGAGACTATCCTGCCATGAAGCAATGTCGAAACCGTACCCAGGCACTCCTCTGTGCCGTCCTCTTCCTGTCGAGCCTCGCCTCTGTCCACGCCCAGAAAAAACCGCTGATCACGGTCCTCCCCTTCTCCGCCATCGAGGTCTCCGCCTCGGTATCCATGATCATCAGCCAGCTCTTCGAGACGCATCTGGTCAATACCGGAAGCTATGACGTACTGAGCCAGAACGAGCGGGAAAAGATCCTGGCGGCTCAGGCGCAATCGCTTTCCGGCTGCACCGACGAGAGCTGCGCGGTGGAAATCGGGCGTCTACTCGCGGCCGAGCAGATCATCATCGGCACGGTCGCGGCCCTGGGAACTAAATTCATCATCAACGCGAAGATCATCGACGTCACGACGAGTAAAACCCTGGGCGCGGACATGATCAGCGCGGCGAGCATCGAGGAGCTCGACAGCGCCTGCCGAACCCTTACCTACAATCTGGTTGCAAAAGCGGTTCAGACCGCCAGCCCCGCGGGCACAACCGCGCCCGTGGCAGCCCCCGCTTCGCAGCCCGCGGGAACCAGGGAATCGGATGAGGCAGCCGCTGCCCGGACCCGGCCAAAGAAGGAACGGCCCGTGCGAGAACCGCGTCCCGAGCCGGTACCGGGAGAATTCGACCTGCTCGGTTTTCTTTCGCACGGCGGCGGCGTTCTCCTCCGCGGCGCGGGAAGCGTCCTTGGAGTAGCCGCGGCCGAGATGCGCATATCCTCGCTCGACGCGTGGAACGAGTACATAAACGCGGAGGCCGACGCGGAGGACCTCTACACCGATTATTCGACGATCGCCGATATGTACGATGGCACCAACATCGTTTCGCTGAGCATCGCCGGGGGCGCGGCCCTCGCATCCTCCGCATCCTGGCTGCTCACGGATTCCATATCCCTTTCGACATTCGGCCGGATCGGCTACGCTCTGGGCTCCGTTATGGAACTCGGAGGAAGCGTCCTCGGCCTCGCTTCGCTGAATCAGAGCGCGGAGCTTCACGCGCTGTACCGCGATTACCTGTCGGCTGCGGAGGGAGCGGAAGACATCTACGCCCTCTACCTGACTAACCGGGAAGCGTATGCCGCGAACCGCTCGCTCGCGTGCGGACTATGGGCGGCTGGAAGCGCCTTCCTGATCGCGTCTCCCCTCCTCCCCGGAGAAAAAACAGCGGCGGCACCGTCCCTATGGAACAGGGCCCTTCTCGCCCTCGGTTCACTGCTCATGTCCGCAGGAAACATCACGGCGACAGCCGCCATGGGGGCCAGAATAGAGGCGGAGGGGCGCTACGAGGAGTATATGGCGGCCGAGGATCCCGCTGAATTCTACGATTCCTACCTGACTGCCTATAAAGCCTACACCGCTTCCAGTTGGATATCCTACTGTCTATGGGCCGGAGGCGGGATCATGACCCTGGTATCCCTCTTCGTGCCCATGGCAAGCCCGGCATTTGAGACGGCAGAGCTGCCGTTCTCTCTGAGCATACTGCCCGCTCCCCTCGGCGTCGGAGCTGAGATACGGATAACCCTAAAGTGAGGTGAAACCCATGAAACGGATCGCTAGTGTCGTTTCGCTTATGATACTCGTAACGCTCGTGTCCTGCGACTATCTGCTCGCGCCTCTGAAAGCCAGGGAGAATCCGAACGATGCCCTGGCCCCCATCCAGAACCTGTCCGTCTATCCCATAGACGCGGACACAATGAGGATCAGCTTCGGATGGCCCGCATCCTGGGAGAGCGAAAGTCCTCCCGCCGCGGTATGGATATGGGTCAAGCAAGACTCGCCCCCCTCCTCAGTGACCGACGCGGGCGCCGCCGAGGTGCTGTGGGCGGATTGGGCGACAATTACAGCCGGCACTTCGTACATCTACGACTATACCCCATCGACGACACCCGCGTCCGGCGACACCTACTACTGCGGCGTCTTCTGGACCTACGACGAAGGCACCGAGGAAGAGGCGGCGGACCTGGAGTGGGCCGGCCCGATCTCCGACCCTGCGGTCATGTCGACTCAGTCCATGAGCTTCGCGCCGACCCTGGACGGTTTCATCAGCTCCGGATGGGATGCAGAAGACTACACGGGTACCTATCTTTCTTTCGGCATCGGCGCTTACAACTACGTCGCCCTCC
Source organism: uncultured Spirochaetales bacterium (assembly GCA_964590705.1). GTDB lineage: Bacteria > Spirochaetota > Spirochaetia > CAZPZF01 > CAZPZF01 > CAZPZF01. The sequence continues at coordinate 14,487 of CAZPZF010000003.1, forward strand.
TCAATTTCCCCTCAGCCTCCTTTCCGGCGAACATCGCGTCGGCCGTCTTGAATCTGTCCTACTTCAGCGGAAACGTGGGGCAGCAGATGCAGGTTGAGCTGGTCTCCACGGCGTGGGATGATACCACGAGCAGCTATGCCGTGGCGAGCTCGTTCGGTTTCGTAGACACCTCTACGAACCCCGTGGACTATACTATTCCGGCTGATCTGACCGCCAAGGACGAGCTCAGTATCGACGTCTCGTCCCTCGTCACCGCGTGGGCCGAGGCAGAAACGCCCCGGTACGGATTCCGGCTCTCCAAAACTGCGATCGCAACATCGGTGTATTCCGCGGACTATGACGTTTCGGAGTACCGTCCCTCTCTCAGGATCAATTATTACGGGGAGGAAACGGAGGAGTGACCGCAACCGCGGCCTGACGCGGTTGCGGCGGAGCGTCGATCGCGCCGGCGAATACCGCGGCCGCCGCGTTAGAAGCGCCGGTCAGAACCTCTGGACGATCGCCGCGCGCTTGAAGGAGCCGCGTCTCCGGTAGAGACCGGCGAGCATTTCTCGCAGCGCCGGATCGCCGCTCAGGGAGAGGAGGGTCGATAGATGCGCGATCCTTCCGACCTCGTCCCCCGCTGCGGCGGCCGCGTTCGCCCTCTCGGCATGATAGGCGGCCGCGCGGTTGACCGCCTCCGCGAACAGAGCAGCGTCTCCCGCACCGAAAGAGGGAGGAGCAGAAGCCGGGATATATCCTCTCCCCGCTGCCCTCGCAGCTCTGATGAAGAAGAACGCCGCGGCCTCCGGCATAGAAGCCTGCCTGAAGATATCCGCGGTCAGGAAGTGAACACGGAACAGGAAGGTCTCGATCGGGACGGCAGGAGCGCCGACAGCCGCGGAAAGAATCGCCGCCGCTTGGCCCGCGCCCATTACGACCGTAGGTACACCGAGATACTTCCCGTCTTCCAAGCCTGAGGCAGCCGAGCCCGGATCGATACGGATGCCGGTTCCGCCCGGTTCTATTCTGATCGCGGCCGTGAAACGATCGCGGTTCTGCTGGAGAAACTCGAGCACACGGGCCCATTGGAGCACAGCCGTATCCGTGTTGCCCATTGCGGCATAGGTATACAACAGGGCCTCCTCCGCGTCCTGGTCTCCCCTGTCGATAACCAGGTACTCCTCGAGCAGACGGAACGCGGTTTCGAGATCTCCCGAGCGAATGGCTGCCATTCCCCGGAGATACCCGATTCCGGCGAAATTGGGGATCATCCCATCGATCCGCTCCGCCTGCTCATTGAAGGACGAGTACTGTCCGACGGATAGACAGAACTCCGCCAGCATAGCCGCGGGGATGACGTTTCCGGGCTCCGCTGTCACGGCCCTCTCGAACAAAGACTCCTTTTCCGCGAGATCTTCGCAGAGGGAAGCCCTGAGCGCCAGACGCTCCGACACGAATCGGCGAACAAAGATAAAATCCATCGGAACGAGCAGCACGAAAACAGCGCAGAGAAGCGCGAACGCCAGTCTGCCGCTGTAAATATCTGAGACTGGTCTTTGCCCCTCATCCGGATGGTCAAGTGGAAGATCCGCGGGCCGAAGACCGCCGGCGGAGCCGTCGGTAACCACGGGAACAAGGGCAAGGACCATGAAGAAAAGAACACGGATATAGGAGGTTCGCAGGTTCGTGCTGAAAAATCCATCGGCGAGCAGCGCGGGAATCACAGTCAGGGGGTAGAGGATAAGGAGGCCGCTTTCGTCGATCTCGCTTTTCCCGGCGCCTCCGCGGGGCAGCGCACGTATCCCGGTCCACAAGACAGAACCGACGAGGACGAGGAACGCGGCGAGGCTGAGTATCCCCCCGTCGACGAGCAGCTCGAGATACTCGTTATGGGCCGCATCCCACGAGGACATATGCGGGCCGAGCCGATACCCCGCCGGTTTGAAGGTGAAGAACAGGGGGTTGAAGGATCCGATCCCATTCCCGAAGAGGAGGGTCAGGGGAGATCGGAACCATATCCGCAGGGCGGTTCTCCAGGCAAGGAGCCTCGAGTTCTCCTCGACAAAGGTGCTGAAGATCTTGTTCCTGAACTGATCGTTGAAAAGGATCAGCGCGAGGATGGCAAGGCTAAAGCATCCCATGGCGCCGATTCTCAGAATACTCCGTGTTCGTCCCTGGGTTTTTACGGCGCGGGGGAGAAACACGACAATGAGAACAAGAGACAAAAAATGCCCGATCAGCGCTGACCTGGATTGGGTCATGGCGAGGTTCACGAGGCCAAGAACGGAAATCACGATGGACAGGATTTGAAGAGCCCGGTCGCGCCGTACCATCGTGTTTCTTACAAGAAAAGCCGACAGGTACGAGGCAGGTAACAGTACAAGGAGAACACCCGAATACAGGTTCGGGTTGTTGCAAGAAACGGCCACGGCGAAAGTCTGCCTGTTCAGGGAAACGAGGGCTAGACCAAAATACTCGAGGACCCCGAAGACCGAAAGGATCCCGAGAAGACCGGTGAAAAGAAAGATAAGTCCGCGGAGCGCTTCCGCGCTGTTGAGCGAATAGACCGCGATGAGAGAAACAGCGAAACAGACCGCGCTGAGGCCGATCAGGTATGGCTCGTCATACCCGTACCGCCAGATGATGGACGGGAAAACGGTGAAAAAGAAATGTATTCCGAGAAGGAGAAGATGTCGGCGTGAATGGCGGCCCGACAGAAGGCCCTGCGCCAGCTTCGATCCGGCTGGAACAACGGAAAACGCCATAACTCCGAAGGCAGCCGAAAACAGGACAGCCGCGGGAACGAACTTGAAGGTGTCCATATTGATGGTTACGAATCCGGCGGCAAGGACCATCCAGCAGATGGCGGCCGCCCCGATAGATCGAATTATACGGATAACGGGAAAACTATTAATCCGGGCGCCGATTTTCATTTCAGAAAGAGTATGCGCCAAGGGACCGAGCTAATCAAGGTTCTCTTTGGGCGCGGTCACCGCTCTATTGAGTGTCGCCGAGGCGCCACCCCAACTGTTTCCTCGCCCCATCGACAGCCTTAGCGGCAACCACACACCCTGCCGTCTGAAAAAAAAGACCGGCCGGGGAAGAAGTCCCGGGCCGGAAAGATATGAAGAAGGCTCTATGTCCTATAGCCTTATCAGGAGCAGTACGAAATAGATACAGATGTTGATGATGGGAGTGAACAGCAGCATCTTGAACATCTTGTCCCTGATCTTCTCGTCGTCGATGCTGGCGATGACCAGACCGCCCGAACCGGAGAAGGGGGAAACGGAGGTCGCGAGCGCGCCGACACAGACGGCGGCGAATAGGATCCCGGGGTTGATGCCGAGCCCCACGGCAAGACCGGGGACAAGGGAGAAGAATGTCATGTTGACCACGAAACCGCTGACGAAGATACTGAGGAACCCGGCAAAGAGTGCAAGGAGAACCGGCGCCGCGATGGCGGATACGTTGCTGGACATGAAGTCGGAGAGGACCTTGACGGCTCCGGAGGCGGTCATGATTGAAACCAGCATTCCCATGCCGGAGAGCACGGTGAGCGTCGCCCACGGTACCCGAGCAAAGGCGGCCTTCTGGTCACCGACCTTTGCCAGGATGGCGACGATAGAGGCAATAAAGGCGATGAAGGCTACGTTGATATTCCCGTTGACGAATTTGATCGCCTTGGATGCGGGAAAAATCGTCTTGAGGATAGGGGGAACGAGGAGGAGTACCACGAAACCGGCGATGATCCAAAGCGTGATCTTCTGCTTCTTATCGAGGGGTTCTGGTTTGTCCATGACGGGGCTCTTGATCTTGTGCCCCTTGAAAACGACATACGCCACAAGGAGGATGATCATAAACAGGACAAAGGCGTGGAGCAGCGCGTGGTTCGCGTATACGTTCGCCTCTTCCGGAGGATACTTCCCTACCTGCTCCATGAGTCCTCTGATGAAAATACCGATGACGCTGATGGGGCTGAACCCTCCGGTGCCGACTCCGGCGAGGACCGAAATGCCTCCGAGGAACGGATGCATTCCCGCTACGGCGGCTATGGACATGGCGATGGGTATGAGCATCGCGTTCGCCGCGTCGCCCGCCCCGATCCCGGCGATGACCAGACCGAGCATGTAGAGGATGAAGGGTATGGCCCAGGGCATTTTCCTGAATCGGTAGACGACCTGCATGGAAACCTTCTCCAGGGTTTTATTGAGAATAGCGAAGCCGTAGAAGAACGTGACTGAGAACAGCAGGATGAATATCTTGGTGGGCCACATGTTGATGATGTCGGAGACCTTCATCTTCAGGATGAACGCTCCTAGGATGTAGGCGGCGGCCATTGCCCAGAGGCCGATGTTGCTCTTCGTCTTCGCGCCGAGAACGACGACGAGGACGATGGCAACGATGCACATGATCAGAATACTTGTCATTCAGAACCTCCATTTTTCAACAATATCCTGAAATCCCGAACAGTCGGGACTGAAAACCTGATCACCGGACCTCCTGGTACTCAGTCCTGGCGATGATCTCATCCTGCATCGGTTTCCCGAGCATGGTGAAATAGGCGCTGTACCCGGCAACACGGACAACGAGATCCCGATAGTCGGCCGGCGCTTCCTGCGCCCTGACCAGGGTTCCCTTGTCGACGATGTTGAACTGAACATGTTTGCCGCCCATCCGGAAATAGGTCTTTATGAGTGCGGCGAGTTTCGCAAGATCCTCCCTGGTGTTCAGGGCGGAGGGATGGAACTTCATGTTGAGCAGGGTCGCCTGATAGGTGCTCTGGTCCACCTTGGCCGCGCTCTTGAGAATAGCGGTCGGTCCCCGCCGGTCCATCCCCTGCATGGGGGACATGCTGCCGTCGGCCAGGAGATCGCCCTTCTTCCGTCCGTCCGGAGTCGCGCCGGTAAGGGCGCCGCCGGGTTGGTGCGAGGTGATGGAGATGGCCGTAGTGACGACCTTACCGCCGTAGGCGGTGTCAAGGGTGGCGAGTTTCGCCTGGATATTCCTGTAGATCGCGGCGGCCAGGAGGTCAACTGAGTCGTCGTCGTTGCCGTATTTCGGCGCTTCGAGGAACTCCTTCCGCATCCCTTCAAAGCCCACCCAATCCGCGTCGAGAGCGTCCATCAGCTGGGCCATGGTATAGCGCTTCTCGTCGAAGACCAGTTTCTTCACGGCGCACAGAGAATCCGCGATGTTGACGCCACCGATGGTACATAGAACTAGTGCGTTCTCGAACGGCATAGTCCTGCTCAGCATGTCCTTTCCCTCCTTCAGGGAGTCCCGCATCAGCGATGAACGGAAGGGATCGGGGAAGAGCTCCCGCTGGGCGGAAAGCTCTATATTGCACCGCTCGGTGGCCAGTTCGAGAAAATAATCCAGCTGCCTGTTGAAGGCGGATACAAATTCGTCAAAGCTCTTCATGGTCCGGACATCCCCGGTAGATATCCCCACCTTCTCCCCGGAAGCGGGATTGATCCCGTCATGCATGAAGATCTCGAGCACCTTGGGCACCACGAACATGATAACCGCGACGCTCCGGCTGATTCCCGGAATGTTACCGTCCAGGCATCCGGTCATGACGTACTCTCGCGCGTCTTCCAGGGAGAGACCGTTTTTCACGAAGAACTCGATATAGGACTTGTCGTTCACGAAGGCCGGAAGACCTATGCCGGTCCGTACCACTTCCAGGGCCTTTATCATCAGGTCCTCCGGGGTGTTCTCGTGTACCCTGAGGGTGAGGGTATGGTGCGGGATGCGGAGTTCCATCGCCGCGTCCAAGAGGAGGCGGGTCAGTTCGTTGGAAGCGTCCTTTCCCTCCCTGGTCACACCGCCGATCGTCCAGTTGTGCCACTTGGCCATGCCTGCATTTTTCTTCCGGTTGTTCTGACCTGAGACCCGGTTCAGCTTCATGTCCTTGATCCGCAGGCACTCGAGCAGTTCCACCACCTCCGCATCCGTGATACGCCCTTCGTCCCTGTCCCTTTTGTAGAAGGGATACATGTACTGGTCAAACCTCGCCGCTGCCGAAGTGGGGGACGGGCAGATCATGAGGAAGGTAAACCAGAAGGACTGGAGCGCTTCGAAGAAGGTCCGCGCCGGGTATGCGGGAACCCTGCGGCATGTCTCAGCGATCCTGATGAGTTCCTCGTTCCGTTTTAGGTCCTTCTCCGCGGCCGCTTTCTCACCGGCAAGCTCGGCAAACCGATTGGCGTATTCGACAACGGCCTTGTGGGCGATGACAACCGCCTTGAGGAAATTGGCCCGCTCAAGAGAGTCCTTTCCGAAATATCGGAGATCCTTCAGTTCCGCCTCGGCGTCCGCTATGATTTCCAGCGATCCCGTGTTGAGCATCTGCTCGAATTCAACGCCGACAAGAAAAAAGCCGGGTCCCAGACCGATACCGGACTGAGCGTATCCGCCGCCGCTCCCCACGTTCTTCCCCTTCCAGGGGGGAAGGACCACGCCGGACTTCATGAAAGGCCAGAGGCGTTCGTTGTCTGCCACAGTATCGGCAATGGCCATGATGAGGTTTTTGTCGCCGAATTCCCTATTAAGCCGCTGAAGCTCCGCCTCGTCCTCCGGAGTAATTACGTACTGTTCCTGTTTCAGGGAGTCAATTTCGTCCTGAGTCCATGTGCCGTATTCGTAATCGATCTCAAGCCCGAAGGGTTTACTGGCGCCGGAACCGACAAAAGGTTCATCATCCTCGATGAATATGGTGATGTTCCTGAGAATGCTGGCAAAAATCTTCGCCCTTCGAATTACGTAGGGTTCTCCTTCAGTCTCGGCGAGTGTTTTCGCCGCAAGGCGGAATTTTTCGATGCACAGCGGATACTTTTCGATCCGCAGACTTTTCAACATCCTGGCTACACGTTCGGTCATGTTCAATCCTCCTCAAAATCGTTATCACGATCGGCGGCATACCGCGGGTCCAGCTGTGTGGCGACCACCGCTCCGCTAACCGCCTATCCGCGCGGAAAGCCCGTACGATTCCACAAGCTCCTTCAGTTCATGCATCCGTCCGGCCGACGGCGTTTCGCTCTTGAAACCTCCGCCTGTCCGCCCGATATGCTCCCTCTTCCCCTCACCCATGGCGTGGTAGGGCAATAGATGGACTTCCACAGGCGGTTTCAGCCTGGAGGCAATGAACTCTGCCATCGCTGAAACGTTCTCTTCGGAATCATTGTACCCGGGTATGACCGGCATCCTAGCCGTCAGGGATATGCCGAGGTCGTTTCGTATTTTCACAGCATTCTCCAGGATAGTCCTGTTGGAAACGCCGGTACCCTCCACGTGCCTCCCTTCGTTCATGTGCTTGAAATCGAAAAGTACAAGGTCCGCGTTCTCCAGAACACTCCTAAGGGTTATCCACGCGCCGAAACCACTCGTTTCAACAACCGTATGGATCCCCTTCTCGCGGCACCCCTTGAGAATCTCCGCGGCGAAAGCGGGCTGGGAAAGCGCTTCCCCGCCGCTCACCGTGATTCCGCCTCCCGATTCGGCGTAAAACGGGGTGTCTCCCTCAATTTCACGGATGACGTCATCCACGGTCATCGAGGTTCCGGCTATTTTTCGTGCCTCGAATGGACACCCAGGAACGCAGGCGCCGCAGGCGGTGCATCTAATCCTGTCCGTTCTCGCGATCCCGCTGTCGACGCTTATGGCCTGTTCAGGGCACAAATCAACGCAGACGCCGCACCCCCGGCATTTGTCCGCGATAAAATAGAGTTCCGGCTTGAGATTCTGAGACTCTGGATTCTGGCACCACATGCACCTGAGCGGGCACCCTTTCAGAAAGACCGTTGTCCGGATCCCGGGACCGTCGTGAATGGAGTAATGCTGTATATCGAAGACCCATCCGCTGCAGAGCTTCTCCACGATCCGATCCGCTCCTTCATAATATGTATTGATTATAATTATTGTATTAATTACATCGAATTCATCACCTGTCAATCTTTTTCTTTAAAAATCGCGCGATACTACTCAAACGCGCGACAGCCGTTATGACCGCTTGGGCTGCGTGACGTCGTCGGGGGTGGACGCGCGTTATGAGGATGTATGATGTCGAATAAAACGGCGCCGGAAGATCAGTACATGGCCGTAGCGGCCCGGAAATCAACAAGGCTCTTCATCTTCCGCTTTTCCCAGACACTGGCGTCCTTAGCGGAAATGAAATGCTGTTGGACATCGATGATGTGTTCCAACATTTCCGCGGACGCTTTTTCCGGGTTCCGCGAGCGCAACGCCCTGTAGATCCTCTCGTGGGCATCGAATATCTGGGAATAGTATTCTTTCTCCACAAAATGACGGCGTTTCATGTCTTCCATGACCGCCTCTATGAAATCGATGATGAAAATGAGTATGGGATTCCGGGTGCTTGACCCTATGATCCGATGAAAGGCGAGGTCATAGCTTCCCGTGTTCCAGAGGTCGGGGTTGTCCGGATCGATCGTTCTGGATATTTCTACTATGTCCCCTAGCGATTTCAATTCCTCGTCCGTAATCGTTCCCGTGGCGATCGCCGCCGCCTGGGGTTCGACAATTCTTCTGATCTCGGAAACCTGCTTGACAGAGATGTTCTTGAAATACAGATAGTTGGCCAACATTTCCTGGGCAATGGAACTATCCATTTCCGCGATGCACGGCCCGCCCGCTGTGCCCTTCTTTATCTCGATTAGGCCGATAAACTCGAGGGCACGTAGCGCCTCCCGCAGCGTCTGCCTGCTGACGCCGAACTGCTCCGTTAAAATGTTTTCCGGCGGAAGCTTGTCACCGGTTGAAAGCTTGCCTTCGAATATCATTCCCCTGATCTGGGCTATGATCTGCTGGGATATCTTGTTTCCGCGCACCGTACTGAACATATGGCATTCCCTCTTATGGCCGGCAACCTGCTGATCCAGCCCGTTTTTGAATCGAAATAGTATACTATTTCGATGATATGGATTGTTCATTTTCAGGTCAAGTGTTTTTTCCGAAAACTTGTACAGCGAAGAGACTATGGATTCACGCTCACCGAAGAGGCAGAGTCGACACTATTCGGAATTCCTGTTAAAGAGCTTCGGTACGACCTTTTTCCACCGTGACGGAACAGGTACCGCGCCAGTGGGGGAGCCGCATCTCCTGAAGCAGAAGACCGATGGTCAGCGTAGCCGAAATAAAATCGGCTAAAGGAAATGCGTACCAGATGCCTGAAACGCCCATGATGCGGGGAAGAACCAGTACGATCGGGATGAGGATCAGGAATTGCCGGGAGAGTCCCAGGATGAACGATTCCTTGGGCTTTCCGATCGACTGGAAAAAGGTGGATCCGGTTATCTGTACCGCAGCCAGGGGAATGAACCTCACCATTATCCTGATGACGGGAGTACCGGAAACACACAACGCCTCGTCCGATGTAAACATCCGGACGCAGAGCTGGGGGAACAATTCCATGATCAGGAACCCAAAAAGAGATACCGTAAAGGCAGTGAGGATGGCCGTAATCAGGCCCGTCCGCACCCGGTGAAAATCGCGTGCCCCATAGCTGTATCCGGCGATGGGCTGAAGCCCTTGCGCGACTCCGAGGACGGGAAAGATGATGAGGGAAATGAGGCGGTGCACCATTCCATAAATGGCAATTGCTTCGTCTCCGCCGTATCTTCCGAGCGTGTTGTTAATGACGAGCGCCAGCAGACTCATTCCGGCGGATTGGACAAAGGCCGGGATTCCCAGAGCTGATATTTCCTTCAGGCATCCGAAGGAGATCCTGAGATCCTTCCGCGATATCCTGATAAAACTTCTCTTTCGTAGATAAAATGAGAAGAAATACGTGCACGCCGCCATCTGACTGATTACCGTGGCAATGGCGGCTCCCTTCACCCCCGTATGAAAACCAAAAATGAACACGGGGTCCAGAATCATGTTCAGAACAGCCCCCACGATCATCCCAGTCATTGAGATTCGGGCATGTCCCTCCGCTCTTATCAAGGTGCTCATACACATTGACAGGGAGAAGAAGAAGAAACCTCCGACGACATAGGAGAGATACTCCCTGGCAAACGGAAGGATTCCCTCGGTCGCGCCGAACAATCTCAGGATCGGATCCATTAGCGCAACGACGAGAACCACGAGGAAAAGGGGGATGACCAAAACGGACGCATAAGCCGTTCCGGCAACCTGCACCGCGGATTCCGGACGCTTTTCGCCCAACCTCCTCGAGGCGATGGAGGCTGATCCCACGCCGATAGCCTGTGCGAATGAGGAAACGATTATTTGAATCGGAAAGGCGATTGCCAGGGCGGCAATGGCGAGGGGTCCCACTCCCTGACCGACAAAGATCGTATCGACGATATTGTACAGGGCGTTTATGATCATCGCCACGGCCGCGGGAAGGCTCATTCGTATGAGTAGGGGGAAGAGTCGCTCCTTCCCTAAAAAATCGGCGTTATGCTGCGGATTCATTCTGTTTCCACTCCCATCAGATATAGGTCAAAATGATTACATAAATATGGTTTCCTTGCAAGCAAGTACTTGCTTTCATTTATTGCATTTTTTTTGAGTTCTTGCTATACTTTTTTAGTGAGAAACGAGACGCGTAACAGAATTCTCGATTCCGCCCTCCGCCTCTTTTCGGCGGAAGGATATACGGAGGTCACGACAAAAGCCATCGCGGATGCGGCAGGGGTGAACGAGGTGACGCTATTCCGCCACTTCGGAAGGAAACGAGACCTCTATATTGAAGTCTATAAAACCTTCGCCATACAGCCGTCTCCGGATCTCCTCCTCGGAAGAGTGGAATATGACCTGGAAAAGGATCTCAAACTGATCGGAAGCATCATAGCTGATCTTGTTCACTCAAATTTCAAGATCGTAACCATGAGTTTCAAAGCGGTAGAGAAGGAGATCCAGGAAATTTCGGATCAACTGAAAAAGCAGATGGACGATATATGCGTCCATATCCAACCGTACTTTGTCAACATGAAAGAAAAGGATAAGATCTCCGGGAATCCGCAGGAACTCGCATTTCTTTTCGCCGACATGGTTTTCAGTCTCGTCATTCACCGGCTCAGAAGGGGAAACACCGCCACCCTGTCAGAGGATGTGGAAAAACTTTCCGACATATTCGCCCGCGGCATTACCCAACCAGGCCGGACTGTAGCCGCACAGAACAAGTAAACAGCGGCACCGCTCCCGCTTGAAGCCGATTTTCTCAGGTTATCTTCTGTATCTCCACGATATTTCCTTCAGGATCCCGGGCATAGACCATGTGTATGGTTCCAACACTGGGGATCTCGCCGCGCACCGTGTCGCCGACAACGGAGCCCCCTTCAGCGAGGATCTTTTCCAGGCAGGCGTCAACGTCATCCACCGCGAACGCGATATGGGCGAACCCTTCCGTATTTGCAGTCCTGGTACGGTTCGGCTGATTCACGTCGTACTGGAAAACCTCCAACGTCGGTCCTTCCGGCTGAAAACCGGGTAGGTAGAGATGGGCCCCCCGGATCCGGACATCTTTCAGCCCGGTGGCCCGGTCCAGCCACTCCCCGCTGAGGTCCCGTTCCGGTTTCTTTTCGACGCAGCCAAAAACCTTGATATAGAAATCGGCCAGCCGCCGCCAGTCCGCGGCGATGATGTTCGTATGGACGTACCTGCACTTCATCTCTTCCCCCCTTTACAGGACAGATCTTTCAGCCTCAGCGGATTCTCATCAGATATTCACGCACACGTTCTATGTCCCTGTCCACCTGTTCTTTGGCCTCAAAGAGGTCCCGGAATTTCCTGATTTCCCTCACGTAGGCGCGGATTTCGAGATGGATGGTCCTGCCGTAGATATCTCGTGAGAAATCAAGAAGGTAGGTCTCTATGGTGACGTAGGGGAAGTTATCCACCGTCGGCCGGGTGCCGATGATGGTCAGCCCGCGGAACGCCTCCCCGTCTATCCGGGTGAGGGTCACGTAGATCCCATGGGGCGGGATCAGTTTCCGTTTGTCAAAACCGATGTTGGCCGTGGGCATCTTCGCCGTCCGCCCGAGCCCCTTTCCATGCTCGACCGGGCCGATCATCGTGTAAGGATGGCCGAGTAGTTCCGCAGCGCCGTCGAGGTTAAAGGCCGAGATCTCCGCGCGCACCCGTTCATCGGTGATGACGCCCTGGGTATCCGCAGCCATATCGACGAGGACAAGGTCGAACCCGTGCCTCTTCGCCTCCCGGGCGAGAAGTTCAGCGTTCCCCTCGCCTCCCCGCCCGAACCGGCAGTCCCGGCCCGCCACCACGGCCTTTGCTCCGAGTTTCCCGACAAGCACCGCGGAGATGAACTCCTCGGGTTCCAGCCGGCTGGTCAGGTCCGTGAAGGGGTATGAGACCAGGAAGTCGATGCCGGTATCCGCGAGGAGGGATGCTTTCTCCTCCTCGGTATAGAGGAGGGTCTCCCTACCGAAGAGTCCGGATGGCCGGTAGTCGAGGCTGAGGAGAACAAGGGGAAAACCTCGGCTCTTCAGCGCGGAGAGGGTACGGATCACCGCCCGGTGCCCCACGTGAATTCCGTCGAATCTCCCGAACGCTACGCATGCGCCGTCGAGGCGAAAAGTCGCGCCACTGATATGCTTCATCTCTTCCGTCTCTCGCCTCTATTCCCGCCTCTACCGCTGTTCGCGAAGGGCCTGCGCCGTTTCGAAATCGGTAATCAGCACGGTGATGTACCTCCCCCGTAGGGCCCCGATAATCGCGTTCAACTTGGCCGGGGTTCCCGCAATGCCGATCCGAACAGGTATCCGCAGGAAATCGTCCGTATCGATCGCGATGATGCGGTCATCGAAGGCTGTGTGAACCCGTTTCCCCTGGATGTCGAAGAAACGGGCGCAGATCTCGCCTACCGCGCCGGGAGCAGCTCCGCTCCTATCACCCTGACCCTTCACGGCATTCCCGGAAACAGGGGTTGCCGCTTCCGGCCGGTCCGGGAAAAAGCTCAAATTCTCCAGGTTCCCGATTCCCACCGCGGCGATCGAGCAGGATCTGATCTTCTCGTACGCCGACCGGAAGTACGGCTCCTCCATGATGGATCTGCGGATCTCGGGACTCTTCACGATGACCGGAGCGTAGAGCTTGTTGACGGACGCGTTCAGTTTCCTCGCGAACCTGCTCACGATATCGTCCACATCGATGGCGTTCTGCTGGCCGTTCCATCCGCCGACCAGTTGGGTGATCTCGAGACCTTCCTTCTTCAGGGGGGGCATATTGTCGACCAATGCCGCGGTCGCCCTGCCCCGGGAGAATCCGATGACAGCGCCGTTTTCGACGATCCCCGCGAGGTACTTTCCCGCCGCGATTCCTAGATCGCCGTAGATATCGTTGGAGAGGTCGCTCCCGACCACACGGACAGCCTCGAGGCCGTACTTCCTCTCGAGCTCCATCTCCAGGTCGAGGTAGAGCGAATCGTAGCCCACGATCTCTATCCGCACGATTCCGAGACTCTCGCATCTGCCGAGGATCCGGTTGACCCGCTGCCTCGACATGTTCATCTTCCTCGAGATCTCCTCCTGCGTGAGCTTGGCCTTGTAGTAGTAATAGGCCACCCGGATATACTCGCTCTTCGGGTCGTCAGGCCTGTTTCCGCTCATCCCGATCCTCCCCGTATATCTATCGCGGTACCCCGCGCGGATTTGGCGAGGCCGCGTTCACACGACTTCCGTCAGCCGCATTGTACCACAACACGATAGGTCGACGGAACGATCGCCTTCTCGAACGCCACGGCGAGATTCGCGAGGGGGATCCGCTCGGAGATGAGAAGGGAAGGATCCACAATCTTGAAGGAGAGGAGCCGCGAAGAGGCCAGGAAATCGGCCGGGGTCGGATTGACGGAACCCGTAATCACCGTTTCGGCCGAATGGACACGGTTCGGATTGATCTCGATCGGCTTGTCCGGATGGAAGGAGGAATAGAAAACCACCCTTCCAAGCTTGCCGGCCATGGCCACGCTCTGGGCCGCGACCTCCGGGATAGCCACGGTACAGAAGACCACGTCCGCCCCGCGATTTTCCGTCAGTTCCTTGATCCTGGCGGCCGGATCCTCCTTCGAGGAATCGATGACGATATGGGCGCCCATCTTCCTTGCGATCTCCATGCGGCCCTTGTCGACCTCGCAGACGATCACCCTGGCCCCCTTGAGCCTGGCGAGCTGGATATGGAAAGCGCCCATGATGCCAGAGCCGATGATCACCACGTCATTGCCCATCCGTACATCCCCCTGCCCGATGCTGTGCACGCAGCAGGCCAGGGGCTCGGTGAGAGCGGCGTGGGAAAGGTCGATATCGGCGGCCATCCTGTAAACGCTCACGGCGTCGACCATCATGTACTCGGAGAAGCCTCCCGGCCCGGCCCTCCC
>CAZPZF010000003.1:28837-43808 GCA_964590705.1 uncultured Spirochaetales bacterium
TTTCCGGGTCTTCAGTAGTAGCATTCGCCGCAGGAGCTGAGCATCCGCATGGCCACCTTGTCGCCGGGACGCACGTTCTTAACCGCTTCACCGACAGCGCTGACGGTTCCGGACATCTCGTGGCCACCCGCAAAGGGGTAGTTCTTCATGATGCCCTGGTAAACACGCTGTTCCATGGTGCAGATCGCGCAGCTGTCCACCTTGACGAGGACCTGCCGTCCGACCGGCTGCCTGAGTTCGAACTCCCTGATTTCGACCTTCCTCTCGGCGGTAAGAACCCCTACCTTGTATTTACCCATCGTCCTCTCCTCCCGTCTTAAAACTTCTCGTTGAGTTCTTTGAGCGCCGCGTCGACGCTGCAATTTTCGTGTATCAGCTTTGCGATGGCGGAGGCGTACCTCGCCGGGGCCGCATGCCCCCAGATGTTCCTCCCCATCGCAATACCTGCGGCGCCCGCTTCCATGGCGTCCTTGATCTCCTGGAGGAGCTGCCTCTCGGGCACTTTCTTTCCGCCGCCTAGGATGACAACCGGAATGTATACGCTCTCCGTGAGTTCCCTGAAACTCTCCTGGTCACCCGTGTATTCGGTCTTGATGATATCCGCCCCGAGTTCCGCTCCCTGCCTGCACGCAAACGTGATGTTGACCGGTGTCCTCGCGTCCGCGCCCCCCTCGAAGCCCCTAGGAAGCATCTCCGCCGTGAGCGGGAGGTTCCACTTGTGGGCGGCGAGAATGCTCCTGGAAAGCGATGAGAGGATCTCGCTTTCGAATTTCGAGCCCGGGAAGCCCATGGTGATCACCGAATCCGCTCCGAGCCTCAGGGCGTCCTCTGCCGTGACAACGGATTGAACGGGGTGCGTATTGTCTCCCAGATAGGAGATTCCGCCGTCCAAACGCAGGATGATCCCCCTTCCGAGAAAAGAGTCCGCGAATTTATCTACCATTCCGACGGTGGCAAGAAACGCGTCGGCCCCGGCTCTGGCAACCTCACTGATCACCCTGTCAGGGCGCTTCAACGCTGGAAGCACGTTAAAAGTGGTGCCATGATCCATGGCCATGATGAATGCCTTTCCGTTCTCCCTGAAAATCCGGTTCATCCGGTGCTTGATACCGCTCATCACGAAACCTCCTCACTCTCCATTCTGTACGCCAGTACTCCGCGAAACCCATATCCAAGCGAAGAGGCAGCGCGGAAAAGGCTGTTACATTTGCTCAGATCCTATTACATTTGAATGATAAAGGGTTTTCATCAGAAGGTCAAGGCCAGTGTCCGGAAGATTATGGGTTTTTTAAGCACTATACGATATCTAGTGTTCTGTGCCGAAAAAACAACCTATGGGTAGAGTCACCCATAAGCTTCCGGACACTACCCGAAGGTCACAAGAAAAGACCGTGGTGTACAGGCTCGGCTGGCTTTCCCAAGAGGATATCTATCACCGTTTGAGCGATCGTGAGGCCGAATATGCCTGGAATGGAAGCGAGGCTGCCCAAAGGGCTGCGCGAGCCGCCTGTCTCGCCGGGAGCAGCGCTCACGGAACAGCCGGAAAGGCCCAAGCCAGCGTCATCGACTCGTTCGACGTGTTCCGTCGAATAAACGCAGACGATCCCCCTGCCCACTCCGCGTCTTTTCATCTCCGTCCTGAGGCGCTTCGCCAGGGGACACACAGATGTGTCGAACAAGTCTCCTATTCTGACGGACAGGGGGTCGCGGTGCAGGGCCGCGCCCATCGATGAGACGACGGGTATGCCCATTCGCCACGCAGCCTCGAGAAGATCGGCTTTTGAGGCGAGGAGATCGATGGCGTCTACAAGGATGTCCGGGCGGGGCTCCAGGAAAGCACGTGCCGTATCCTTGTCGACGCGGAGAACGAGCCCTTCGGTCCGGCATTCGGGATTTATCTCCCGGACCCGTTCGACCGCAACCACTGCTTTGGGCATGCCAACCGTGCTTTGCAGCGCAAAGAGCTGCCTGTTGATGTTGCTGAGCTCGACGCGGTCGAAATCGGCCAACCGCAGGAAACCGATGCCGCTTCTTGCGAGCCCCTCCACTGCGAAGCTTCCCACGGCCCCGAGGCCCACAACGGCGACACGCGAACCGCGTAATACCGACACAGCTTGCGCGCCGAGAAGACGTTCAATCCGTGAAAACCGATCCATTCCTCAACACCTGTTCTATAAGCTCTTCGCGGTCCATCCCGAGGATCTCCGCGGCGTCGGCGTAGAGGGCGGCGAGGACGCCACCGTACGTATCCAATCCCTGACCCCTGAACGAGGGGAAATCGGTATCGAGAAGGAGACGGTCCACGGGAATAGCACGAATGACCTCCACCGACTTCGTCGATCTCCGCTGGATGGTGAAGGGAGCGAACGAGACGTACCCGCCCATATCGACGATCTGCCGCGCCGTTTCCCTGGATCCGGAATACGCGTGAACGAGAAAGGGTATCCCGCAGGAGGAGAATTCCCGCAGCCCCGCGATGAGGGGACCGAATGCCTTCACGCAGTGGATGTTCGCAGGACGGCCATACGACTTGGCGATGGCAAGCTGGTCCCTGAGATAGCGTTCCTGGAGCGGTAACGGGTTCTCCTCCCTGTGCTTGTCCAGCCCGATCTCCCCGATCCCGACCCAGGGATTCTCCCTCACGAGCCGTTCGATTCTATCCATATCGGACGCAAGATCCTCCATGGGGAACCACGGATGAATCCCAATGAATGGGCGGATCAGCGGATCGGATCCCGATTCCCGGGGGGGTCTTGTTCCTCCCCATCTCTCGATCGCGGGTTCCATGTCGGCCGTCTCGACGCCGCAGGTGAGAGCGCGCAATCCTGGACACGGCGGGAAATATCCGCCCGCGGTTGTGGGGGCGGATGCGAGCTGGAAGTGGACATGGGCGTCGAAGACCATGGATTATTCTATCAAAACGCTATCCTAGGAAAAAGCGGTGAAGAGCTAAGCTCGATTGATACGCAAAACGGTATCGGATATATTGGGAGCTGAAAATAAGATGCGGACGGCTGATAGGATCCGATGGCAGGAGAGGCTCGTATCGGTTCCCGTGCAATGCCGCCGAGATTACAGGAGGCAGACATGGTTTCATTCGAGATACGGCCGGGGATCTTCGGAATAAGCATAAACGACAGGACCACTGATCTCTTCGAAGGGGTATGGCCGATTTCAAAGGAAGGCGTCACCTACAACGCGTACCTGATCCGCGACGAGAAGACGGTGCTCATCGACCTCACCAAGGACTTCAAGACAGACACGCTTCTCAGCCTGATCACGGAGATCGTGGATCCGCGGCGGATCGACTACGTCGTCGTCAACCACATGGAACCGGATCATACCGGAGCGATTAAAACCGTGACGCAGATCAATCCATCGCTCCGGATCCTCTGCACCCCCAAGGCAAAGCCCATGCTCGAGCACTACTACGGGATCACGGACGGGGTGCTGGCTGTCGAGGACGGCCAGACTCTCTCCATCGGCAAGAGGACCCTCACCTTTGTCCACGCACCCTTTGTGCACTGGCCTGAAACCATGGTCACCTATATCCCCGAAGAAAAGATCCTCTTCTCCTGCGACGCCTTCGGCAGCTACGGGGCCCTCCCCGGCATCGTCTTCGATGACGAATGCCATGACCTGGATTTTTACAAGAGTGAGGCACTCCGATACTACACGAACATCGTGGCAAAATTCTCCAAACCGACCCTGGCTGCGATCAACAAGCTGGCTGATGTTGCCGTAGACATCATCTGCCCCTCGCACGGCCTGATCTGGCGGAAAAATCCGGGAACCATCATCGAACTGTACCGGAAATGGGCCGAATACGAGAAAGGGAGAAACGAGCGGGGCGTAACCCTCCTCTTCGGCTCCATGTACGGAAACACAGAAAGGGTGATGAACCACGTGGCGAAGGGGATCTCCGCCGCGGGAATCCCGGTGGATATTTTCGACGTGGCACGCACCCATACCAGCTACATCCTTCCCTCGGTCTGGGTCAATTCGGGGATCGTCATCGGCGCGCCGACCTACGAAGTCGGCCTCTTCCCGCCCATGGCCTGCGTCCTCGAAGAGATCGCGATGAAACGGGTCCTGAACAAGAAGGCCGCCTACTTCGGCAGCTTCGGCTGGAGCGGGGGCGCACTTGCCAAGACCAAGGCGATCATCGAGCCGGTTAAATGGGAACTGACGGATGTTTTCGAATTCCAGGGAGGCGCTTCCAGTGCCGCCATGGAAAAAGGTTATCGGTTCGGTCTCGATTTCGGCAGGCAGATAGCAGCCCTGTAGGCTTGAGCAGCCCAGTTCCCGGTTTTTCGATAGTTCCCCCTCTTCTCTGGGAAACGCTTTTCCCTTGTCGATAAATAGTGATATTTATATATTCTATTTATCTTATTATCAAGGAAGTAAGCCATGGGAAACAGGAAAAGCGGCTGTGAATCATGCGGGAACAAGGACGCGGCAAACCAGGGAAAGAATATCGAGAACCGCCTAAAAGAGAAGAGCAAAGGGATCCCTCTCGACGATTGCGGCAGGCCGGCAACGGCGGAGACGCATCGTCTCTCCGAAGCGGATGACGCGTGTGACGACGGAGTTCACTGAACCCCTCGTTCCCCCCTTTCCAGTATCGAGCGGATTGTAGAGATGAGGGCGGCCGGATCGACCGGTTTGGGGAGAATTTCCGCCACGGGGAGCCATGACTCATCAGGGAGAAGCTGGAAGGGGAGCGAAAGCTCCTTTGAAATCCCGGTGAGAAGGATGATGGGAAGTCCCTTCAACTGCGGCGTAGCCAGGATCCTCCTGCTTATGTCGAATCCTTCCGTCTCGTACGAGAGCATCACGTCGAGGATCACGAGATCGGGATTTAACCCGGAGGCGGCCTTGATGCCTTCCTCTCCGGTGTACGCAGGAAAGACGCTCCATCCCTCCTGCTTCAGGATATCAGATACGCTCTGGACGAATTCCCGGTCATCGTCGATAAGTAGTATTCGCGAGTTCGTTTTTTCCATTATGCGTTCCCTATCATTTTTTGAACCTCTGAGATAAAGCGGGTCGGGATGATCGGTTTCTCCATGACCCTCGTCACAGGCAGCCACATATCGTCTGGATGCAGGGAGAATCCGAGGCGCATCTCCCTGCTGATCCCGCTTACGAGGAGGATCTTTGTCTCCTTGAGGTTTTCATCAGTTCTGATTTTCCGCGCGAGATCCAAGCCCTCCGTCTCGTATGCCATCATCACATCGAGGACGATAAGATCAGGCTGTTCGCTCTTCGCCATGAGGAACGCGGAGGTTCCATCGTAGGCCTGAAAAACCGTATATCCGTATGCTTCCAGAAGATCGGTGTTCGACGCGACAAAATCCTTGTCGTCATCCACCAGGAGTATGGTTTTTTCACGCGCCACTTCTCACCCCCTCGCCGCCCTTTGGCAAGGTAAAAATAAAATCCACGCCGACTCCCTGCTGGGAATCGATATCGATCGTACCTCCATGAGTTTCGATGATGTGCTTGGTGATGAAAAGACCGAGACCGGTCCCCTTCTGGTCCCGGGCCGCCGGATCGTCCTCGATGCGTGAAAACTTCTGGAAGAGGAGCGCGATTTTCTCCTCTGGGATTCCGTCGCTGCTGTTATACACGTGGAATTTCCAGAAGCTTCCCGCGTCCTCCGCCCACAGCCGGAGCCACCCTCCCTTCTTGCCGTACTTGATTGCGTTGCTGATGAGGTTCTCGAAAACTTCTCTTGTCATATTAAGGTCGGTTTGAGTGGTGATTTCCTTGGATATATCGTTCTCGATGATGATGAACTTCTCGTCCGCTTGCGGGAAGTAGGATTCGAGGAGAGGCAGGACCACGTCGGCATGTATTTGTACCGTGGTCGGAATTGGGTTGAGCACGCCGTTCTCGATGCGGGAGAGGTTGAGGTAATGCCGTACCATTTCCACCAGGCGCTTAACGTTCATGTCTATGCTCTTGAGCCCCTTCCTTTGCTTGTCCGTGAGGGGACCGAGTTTCTCCTCGCTTAGAAGGAACAGGTAGTTCATGATCGTCGAAAGGGGGCTTTTCAGCTCATGGCTGATGAATCCAACGGTCTCCATATAATCATGATTAAGATCGCGAAGCGATTTGTTAACCTGCTCGAGCTTCTCATTCGCTTCCCTGAGATTGTCCTCCCTCTCCTTCAGGGTGACGACCATATCGTTGAACGCGTGGATGAGCGTGCGGGTCTCAGTAGCGGCCTGAACATCGGAGACGGGGTCGGGGAAACTGCCGGTGTTGAGCTTCTTGGCGGCTCCAGCCAATCGGTGAAGGGGGCCGGCGATCTTGGCTGAAAGAAAAAAGGCAAGAAAAAGGGAAAAGACCATACCGACGATGGAGATCAGAACATATCTGATGATCGTTTCCCTGATAAGCCCGGTGAACGGCTCTTCGAGGAGGCCCATATACAGCATCCCGATCACACGCAAGTCGCTGTCGAAGACAGGTTCGTACGCGGTAATATACCAATCCTTGACCACAAAGGCGCGCCCCTCCCAGGTATGCCCGTTGTCAAGGACCTTGTCAGCTACATCCTTGGACACGCGGGTGCCTACCGCCCGGTTGCCGTTGGGCATCCGTACCGTCGTCGCGATGCGCGTGTCATGGAGGAAGATCGTCACCGCGCCTACGGGTTTCTCTTGGCTGGTTTCGCCTGGGAAGACCGTCTCCTGAATGGTATCGACAAGGCGCGTGTCCTTGTTCATGAGCACGCCGCCGTATAAAGCCCCCAGAACCTGGCCATTTTTCTTGATCGGTGTAGCGCTCATGAATAACATCCCCCGCGTTTCCTCCGTGCGCGCGCTCGGCCTGGCGTACGGCGTGGGCTCAAGGACCAGAAAGGCTCGTTCGGAAAGAGAGGGATCTTCGAGATCCATTTCAAAGGAGGAGAAAAGCTCGATGCTCGTCACCGTTTCCCCGTCCAGAGCCCTCCGGACCGGGCTCAGACCCATCTTGAAATCCCCCGTGGCGTAGGGCTGGCTTGAGCGCAGTACAACCCTGCCATCCGCCGAGACCATAGTGAGAAAATCGAGACCGAGATTCGTTCGGATCACCTCGAGCCTGTTTCGCAGGGACTCGTCGGACCAATCCTCGTTTACGCAGCTGTCAACC
Source organism: uncultured Spirochaetales bacterium (assembly GCA_964590705.1). Classification (GTDB taxonomy): domain Bacteria; phylum Spirochaetota; class Spirochaetia; order CAZPZF01; family CAZPZF01; genus CAZPZF01. The sequence goes on from CAZPZF010000003.1 coordinate 35,981, forward strand.
ACGACTTCCTTGCTCGCTGCAAGCCTGAGAACGATTTCAATCTCACTGAGTTTCGCCTCGATCGTGGACCGCGCGGCGTTGAGGTCAAGCCGTACCCGCGTCTGCGCCTCCGCAACCACGCGATCCTTTATGATGGAAACGCTGGAGAAGGCGGACACGACGGCGAAGAGGATGACGAGTGCGGCGAAACCCCAGAAAAGCCTATTACGCAGCATGTCGGCTACACTCCTATCGGGACCCGGTTGTATTCGGCCTTGAGGGAACTATTGACGAGAAAGATCAGATTGTCCAGTTCCAGTTCGAGGTTGACCGTGCTGACGATACAGTGTTTCGGGGCTCGTATCTGGACGGGCGCGAAATTCAGGATGCCCCGGACACCCCCGAGTATCATCATGTCCGCGACCCTCTGGGCGGCCTCCTCCGGAACGGTGAGGATCCCGATCGTGACACCATTCTCGACGATGTACTTTCGTAGGCCGTCGACATGGAAGACGGGAATGGGAGCCGCCGGATTCAGTTTTCCGGCATCGGAGTCGAACATGGCCACGATGGAGAGGTAATCATCGGTAAATCCCTTGTAATTTGCCAGGGTGATGCCAAGTCTGCCGGCCCCGACGATGATGACTTTGTGAATTCCGTCGCGCCCGAGGATCTGGTTAAGCTTGAGGAGAAGCTCCTCGATGTTGTATCCGCCAATACCGAACAGGGAAAAGTCCTTGCGGACGAGAGACGGTGAGACACCGATCGAATCCGCCAGGTTATCGGAAAAAACCTTGACCAGCCCAAGAGATTTGAGTTTCTTCAGAGTATCTTTGTATTTCATCAATCGTACGGCGGTGGTATCCACTCCTATCATCTATCTTCACCCTCATCGATTTTGATCTGTCATAAACGATCTATCCGCAATTGTCAATATAATATGTTATGAAGATAACATATTGTGTTTTATTAAACAATATAATAGTCATCATAAGTGGATATAAGCGAAAATATAGCATCTTATAGGAAACATACTTACTTTTATAGAACAATATCGCAATATGATATAAATATGTGAATTGAGAAAGCAATACTTGCGTATTTGGCACATATACGATACGATTGAGTCTGCTATCGCCCGCCGGTGGCGGGCTTGCCTGACTCCAATACAGGAAAAGCCATGAATAAAGAGTTAGTCCTTCGCCTCTCCAAATATAAACGCCTGCTCTACAAGCTCCGCGCCTTGGGACTGGAAAGGGTCTTCTCGAACAATCTGGGAGACGCCATAGGGGTAGCTCCCGCACTTGTCCGCAAGGACTTCTCCATGCTCAATCTACCGGGGAATAAGCGGGGCGGATACTCGATCGACTTACTCATCGAGAGGCTTGACAAACTCCTCGGCAGGTACAAACCGCAGGAGGTGATCGTGGCCGGATGCGGAAGAATCGGAACGGCGCTCATGCGGTACGAGGAATTCGCCAAAGAAGGGATCCGTATCCTCGCCGGTTTCGACGTGGCTCCGGAATCCATACCCAACACCAAGGATATTCCGATCATGCACATCCGTGAAATGGGACGGTTCATAGAGGAGAAGGGCGTCAAGGTCGGCATTCTTTCCGTTCCCGACTCTGTAGCCGCTGAGGTCTTCGATATCATGACACGCCATGGCATTGTCGGCGTACTCAATTTTTCCTCGGTCGACCTGAAATGTAGCACAATCGGGAAGAACATAGAAGCTGGAGAGCCGCCCCGCTGCATCATCCACAATGTCAACATCGGGCTCGAACTCGAACACCTCTTCTACCGAGTCAACATAGCGGCCGAAGGAATCCTCGAGGAATCGCGCGATCTCACAGGAGAGGAAACCGGATAAGGAACCGGAGAGATTCCCCCTCCTCGATCGAGAGGGTTCCGTTGATCTGCTCGGTGAGAGACCGCACAAGAAGCAGGCCGAGCGACACGGAGCCGTCGATGGTGAAACCCTTGGGGAGTCCTTTCCCGTTGTCTTCCACGATTAGGAGGGCCCTGGTCCCCTCGTTCCGTGCGCTGACCCTGATGTATTCGCTGCGGGTTTCCGAGAATCCGTGTTTGAGCGAGTTGTTTACCAGTTCATTCACGATCAACCCAAGGGGGATCATGGTGTCGATATCAAGATGAATTTCATCGATGTCGCATACGATAGAACACTCCCCAAAATCGAATGATTCCTTGATGTTCTGAACGAGGTCAGCCAGATACGTCCTGATATCGAGACGGACGAAGTCTCCCGACTTGTACAGCCGCTCGTGAACGAGGTAGATCGACTGGATCCGCTTGCGCAGAGACTTGAAACCCTCTTTTGATTCTGGATCCTCGATCTTCCCAAGCTGGAGATTGATGAGGCTGGCGATCATGGCTAGGTTGTTCTTAACCCTGTGGTGGATCTCCCTGATAAGGATGTCCTTTTCCTTGAGCGTCCGTACCAGTGATTTCTCGATCTCCTTCAGGTGCGTCACATCCATGATACTGACAAGCATATACGTGTAATCTTCCCCTTCGCCAGGAATCGAGCAGGAGATGATCTGGTCGATCTTCCTTCCCTTCAGGCTTTCCCCGCAGATCTCGAAAACGAAGGATCGTTTTCTTTCAGAAAGCGCGATCACCTCTTCCTTCATATACCGGTACGTGTCCGGTTTCACGAGCGCCAAAAGTCCGCCAAGGAACTGTTCTTTTTTCTCCCCCTCGAGCAGGTTGACCGCTGCCTTGTTCATATCGAGGATCCGGATTTTCCTCAGGACATCCTGAAGAACCTCGGGGTGCTCGTCCAGGAAAGAACTTAGTTCGGATACCCCCTCCCGCGTGAGACTGTCCAAGCACACGACTGCTTCGGAAACGTCCTCTTCCCAGAGAGCGACTCCGACATTGTCGAAGATGAAGCGATACCTGGCTTCGCTCTCCTTGAGAGCTCGATTGACCTCCTCGATCTCCCGGGTTCGTTCACGCACCCGTTTCTCCAAGGCATCTCGTTCCCGGCGGAGCGAGCATTTCTCGATGCAGTTTCCGATCCGGAGGAGAAGCTCCGCAGTTCGAACCGGCTTAAGCAGATAATCGTCAGCTCCGCAGCGCAGCGCCTCGATCGCAGAATTCATGTCACCGTAGCCGGTGAGGATGATTACACCGATACGGTAATCCGCTTCCCGAATCCGTCGAAGGATGCCGATCCCATCGATATCCTCCATGACCAGGTCGGTGACGACGCAGCTGACACCGACCAGGAGATCCTTCTCGAACACCTCCTCTCCGGTGGAAGCGGTAACCACCTCATAGCCTTCAGCCTCGAGTTCCTTCATGATCCCCACCCTGATGAAGGGATCATCGTCTACAAGAAGGATCTTCCCTCCGCGGACCTCTTCCATCTCAATTCCCCCTGCGCATCATCGGCAGTCGGATCCGAAAAGCAGCTCCCCTGCCGTTTTCCCTGTTCGAGGCGGTAATGGTCCCTCCGCATCCCTCGGCTATCGACTTGCAGATCCCCAGGCCTACGCCCAGGCCGCGAGAGCCGGTTCCCGTGTAGAACGGCTTGAACAGGTGAGGCAATACTTCGGGTTTGAATCCGGGTCCCGTATCCTCGAAGAGGATCTCGAGCGTCGTCCCTGGAGCAGGCGAGGAAACCGCTATCCGGATGTTCCTGATACCTGAAGCTTCCTCGAAAGCGTCGACCGCATTGTTGATGAGATTGATGAGGATCTGACCTAGGCCCGACGAAGAGATCAGGGCGACAGGATCGGAAGGATCGGGCTGGAAGGCGATCCTGATTCTGTGCTTTCGGAGCAGGCTTTCCTCCAGGGAGAGCACTTTTTCCACACACTCGTTGACGCGAATGCCTATGCGATTCTCCTCTCCTGGCCTGCCCAGGCTGAGGAGCTTGTTCACGGTCTCCTCGATCCGGCTGAAAGCCTCCCTCAACAGGAGGATCTCCTCGTCAGGGGACTTGCCCGTACGAGCGCTTTTCCGCTCGATGGCTGAGATGAGGCTGGAAATCCCCTGGAGAGGCGAATTCATCTCGTGGGCGACCGCCGCGGCGAGCTGGCCGAGCGCCGCGAAGCGCTCCTTCTGCATGATCATGCTCTGGAGCATCTTGGTTTCTGTGACATCCGTCAGGACGCCCTGCAGCCCTATCTTTCCCTTGTCGTCTGTCACTTGGGTACTGGAAAAGCGGACCCATTTCACGTCTCCATTCTTTGCCACAAGGCGGTTCTCGTTGATCGTCTGTCCACGGAGGAAGCCCTGTTCGATAGCCTGCGAGGCAACGCCCCTGTCGTCCTTGAACACGAAATCACTGTAATGCCTTCCAATCACCTCTTCCGGTTTGTATCCGAGAAGCATCTCAATCGAGGGGCTGACATACTCGATAATCCCGCTCGAATCGGTCCGTGAAATCACCTCTACAGAGCTTTCCACCATTTCCCGGAAAAAGGCTTCCCTCTCCTCGAGTTTCCGTTCCGAAATCACGAGCGCTTGCTTCGCCTTCGCGAGTCCGTCCGAATGCTCTTCCGCCGCCCGCAGGAGCTCCTGATTGATTTTCTTGAGGTTCCCAAGAGCTGCGTTCAGTTCCGCGTACACACGGTTGTTCTCGATGGCGAGGGCGGCCTGGGACGCAAAGATAATCAGGAGAAGCTCATCCTCCCGCGAGAAGACGCCGCCGTCTCTTCTGTTGATGACCTCGAGTACCCCGATGACACGCGAGTGATGACGGAGTGGAACGCAGAGGATCGACTTGGTTTGAAAGCCGGTGATGGAATCGATACTCCCGTAGAATCTCTCGTCTTTAGCCGCGTCCTCCACGAGGATACTCGTATCGTTCGTGAAGACCCATCCGGCGATCCCTTCCGTCGCCGGAATCCGATAGTCGACGAGTTGTGAAGCCGCGGGTCCCGTGGGAACGGAGAAAACCAGCTCATTCCTCTCCTCGTCGAAAAGCATGATCGTTCCCGCCTCGGCCTCAACGAGATCGGTGAGGATGACCATGATCTCCTTGAGGATCTCCGGCAAGGATAATTCAGAATGAATGAGGGGAAGGAGGCGGAAAAAAGAGGAGAGTTTCTTGTTCCCGAGGGCAAGGAAGGAGTCTACCCCCTCCTCCTGAAGCCGGAGCGCGGTCTTAATCTGTTCCTTGGTCACACAGCCGAGGCTGACGAGGATGTCCCCGAGCCTCTTGCCCTTGCTCTGACCCCGCATGGAACGGATGAGGCTTTCAGATTGTATCTCGGGCTTCCTCTGGATCCTGCGTGAACCCGTGTTCTGGAGAGTCAAGGCATGATTCAATTCGGTTCTGGAGATGAGCCCCGTATCGATCAGGATCTCTCCCAGGAATGTTCTTACCATAATTTCCCCCAATTATAGCATGAAACATCTCCGGAAGCACACGTACGGCAAGGCTATTTCCGCTCAAGTGTCAGAAGCAGGGGGAGATGATCCGAATAGCCCCGTCCCGTGCGGGAGGACCAGACCAGGGGGGTTCCGCCTTCGGACAGCATGAAGGGGAGGGAAACGACGGAAAACGCGGCGTAGTCGAAACCCTCGCCGGCGAGGAGTCCCGGCGTCATGAGGCCATGGTCGATCCGCTCCCATTCCCCGTTGTACCAGTAACTGCCCCCCTGCTCCACATCGAACCACGGGGAGAGGAGCGTAAGGGCACCCTCGGATCCCGCCTGGTTCTCGGCGGAGGAAGACGCGGGAATCGGAAGGACCAGGATGGTACCTGTTCCTCCTTTCTGCCCGAGTGCGGTGGGATAGCACCGCCCGGATCTTTCGAATTCCTCGATCTGTTCGTTCAGATCACCCGCGGCGACGATATCCAATGCCTCGCCCCGTTCTAGGATCTCCGCGATCCTGGCGGATAGGAGAGAGGCCTCCGCCACCCTCTGCGGCTCGGTTTCTTCTGCTCCGCCCGTTTTCGATTTCCAGTGATTGTTGAAGACCACCACGGGGACGCCGCCGGAACTGAGCCATAGTTCGAGGATCCCCCGTCCGACCCTGCCGTCCGGCATCTGCACCGCGTGGACCAGAGACTTGGTCACCGGAACCCGGGAAAGCGCCCCGACCATGACAGTCGAAGCGTTGGCCGTGTTTTCAACCCCATACACCGAATATCCCATTCCAGCCAGATACCCTTCCGCAAGATCCCGCAGCACGGAGAGCCGCTCGATTTCCTGGACGAGGACGATGTCAGGTCCCCCGCGAACCGCGCCCCGGATGAGGTCGGCGGTGTATGCGAGCCGCTTTTCGTACTCCTCCTCTGTCCATTCCCCGCCGCTCGGGTCGTATTCTGGGTATTCGCCGCCCTCCGAAACCGCGTTGAACAGATTATGGACATTGTACGTCATGATCGTAATCTCCCGCTCGATGTTCCACAGGAAGGGGAAGGCGCAGGAAACGAGGAAAAGAACGAGTGAGAGAGGGAAAATGAGAAACGCCGGTTTTCTCCCGATCATCGAAACGCCTCCTTGCCGGAAAGGATCCGGAGACCGAAGGCGGCGTCGATCAAAGAGGGGTTCTGTTCAGATTCGCAGGACGTCCGCTAGCGGCCCAGCGCTCTAGACAGGATAATGTCCTTCTGCGCTTGAGGAGAAAGGCTTTCCGGGAGGAATTTTTTGCCTGTCATTCCCTCGTAGGCGAGGACGTATCGATCGGCGATCTCAATCCTGACATCGTCCGGAATCGGTGGAGGATCCCCGTTTCCGGAGAAACCGCGGTCCATGAGCCACTGACGCAGGTACTCCTTGTCGAGTTTGCGCTGTTCTCCGCCGTCTCTGAATATCTGCTCATACGTATCGAGATACCAGAAACGGGAAGAATCAGGGGTATGAATCTCGTCGACCAGGATAAGATCGCTGCCGAGGAGCCCGAACTCGTACTTGGTGTCAACGAGGATCAGATTCCGCGCGGAGAGGATCTCGGACGCCCGGTTGAATACGGCCCGCGCCGCTCTCTCGACCTCGTTCCACACCCCCGCCGGAACCAGGCCAGAGGATACGATCTGCTCGGTTGATATGGGCATGTCGTGAAGACCGATCTCGGCTTTGGTTGAGGGCGTGATGAGTGGTTCGTCGAAACGCTGGTCCTTGCGCATCCCCTTTGGCAGGCGGATTCCTGAAACGAGGTTTCCCGCGGCATAATCACGCCAGGCTGAACCCGTGAGGTAGCCGCGGACAACAACCTCGACAGGAAGAACGGAGCATTTCCTGACCCGGACCGCCCGTGGGGAAATGGGTTCCATGATATGGTTCCGGATGATCCCGCCGGTTTCATCGAACCAGTAGAGGGAGATCTCGTTAAGAACCTGCCCCTTGCAGGGGATGGTCGTGAGAACGCGGTCAAAAGCGGAGATCCGATCAGTCGTCACGATGATAAGCGAATCGCCAAAGTCGAGGATATCGCGCACCTTCCCGTGCCTGATTCCGATTCCAGCCGGAATTTCCGCGTCATTGAAGCCTTGGAAGACCAAGCCTTGCCTCGAAACGATTTCTTCCCTTCTCATACGCCGAGTTCCGCGCGGGTCGTCACGATGCGGGACACGAGACCGTAGTCGAGAGCCTCTTTCGCGTTCATCCAGTAATCCCTGTCCGTGTCCTTCTCGACCTGGGAGATCGGCTTTCCCGTTTCGTCGGCGATGAGCTGATTGATCTTCTTCCTGAGCTTCTCCAGCTCACGGGCGTGAATCTCGATGTCGGTTGCCACGCCCCGCATTCCGGAGAGAGGCTGGTGGATGAGGTAGTGTGAATTGGGCAGCGCGAACCTCCTCTCCATCGGTCCCGCTATCAGGATGATGGCGGCGGCGCTAGCCACGAGACCCATGCCGATCGTGTAT
>CAZPZF010000004.1:0-17793 GCA_964590705.1 uncultured Spirochaetales bacterium
GGTTCGGGTCCTCGAAGGATTTCCAGATCTCGGCTTTGCCCATGAAGGCGCCGATGGGCATGACTCCGCCGCCGAGGGACTTTGCCACGCACATGATGTCCGGCTCCACGTTCCAGTGGTCCACGCCCCAGAGTTTCCCGGTTCGTCCGAGTCCGGTCTGAACCGCGTCTGCGAGGCCCAGGACGCCGTAGAGATCGCAGAGCTCGCGGACCCTGGGCCAGCAGTCGTCGGGGGCAACGATGGCTCCGGCTTCTCCCTGGATCGGTTCGGCGATGAACCCGGCGATGTCGATGCCCACGAGCTTGCAGATTTCGAGCTGCTGTTCGAGCGCCTTGGCGTCCCCGTACGGGATGTAGAAGGTCTGTCCGCCGTAGGGCTGCAGAGGCGCGCGATAGTCCTTCTTGCCCATCACAGACAAGGAGCCCTGCGTCTTGCCGTGGAACGCCTTTGTGGTGGCGATGAAATTGTGCTTTCCGGTGTGGAGCTTCGCTATCTTGAGGGCGCCCTCGATGGTCTCCGTTCCGCTGTTCACGAAAAACGCGTGATCGATCCTGCCAGGGGTGATCTGCGCGAGAAGTTTGGCCAGAACCCCGCGGAGGGGATCCATCAGCTCCTGCGAGGGGATGCCTGATCTGAGGGCCTGGGCCCGTACAACCTCGACGACTTCCGGGTGCGACCATCCGAGGTCAAGAGCGCCGTACCCGCCCAGCATGTCGATGTATTCGTTGCCGAAGACATCGTAGAAGTATGGTCCCTTGCCCGACCATTCGGTGCCGGCGTAGTCTCCGGCCTCGGTCACCGATTTCCGGTATTCGACCCAGCCGGCGTTGAAGTGCTTCACGAAATTCTCGACCGTCTCCTTGGAGACCTTTTTCGCGGTTTCCGTGTCCAGCTTGTCCTGCTTGATGATCTTCACCCAGCGCTGCGAGTATTCGAGCGCCTCTTTGAATTGTTCCATAATCGTCCTCTTGTTGAATCGTTCTATGAGAACCGGCCTCCGATCGGGGAGGCCGGTCGACTCCTGAAATGGGGGCTTTTGGCCCGTTTTATCTCAAGATCAGGCCACGACGAATCCCGTGATCAGGAAAATGACCAGGGATGCGGCTGCGCAAACGAGAGCGTAGGGCATCTGCGTGATGGCGTGGTCGAAGTTGTTACATCCGCTCGCCGCGGAGCTGAGGATCGTCGCGTCGGAGTAGAAGCAGCAATGACTGCCGAAGGTTCCGGCGGAGATGACCGCGGCCACCCCGATGATCGGATCCGCTCCGACAGCCTGGCACAGCGGGATGACGATGGGAAGGCCGATGACGTACAGGCCCCAGCTGGTTCCGCCGATGAACTCGGTGGCGGCCAGGAGGAGGAAGACGACCGCGGGGAGCATCTGTGCGCTGAGGATCGGGGACGCCTTCTCGAGCACGAACGCGACCAGCCCGAGCTGTCTGTTGGCTTCCGCGAAGAGGAAGGCGCCGACGACAAGAATGAGCGGGAAGAGCATGTTCTTGATCCCCTCGAGGACCGAGTCCATGAATTCGTTCATGTTCATGACCTTGAACGGAATGTACAGCAGGCCGGTGACGACGATGGCCACGTACACGCCCTTGAGCAGGTCGACATCGAAAATGACGGTCGCGGCGATCAGGGCCGCGATGGGAACGAAGAAGTTGACCATCTTCGGTTTTACGCCGGCCTTGACCAGCTGATCGGAGGTCTTTCCGGCTTTGATATCGATCTTGTCGGATCCCGGAGGTGCAAGCACGCCGGTTTCCTTTGCGCGTTTGTACGCTTTTTTCATGGGCCCGAAGATCGGGACGATGCCTAAGATGACGAGGGGAACGATGAGGGCAGCTGTCCATCCGTAGTACATGTAGGGGATGGTCTTGATGTAGTAGACGAGTCCTTGGCCCTCGGGCGCAAGGCCGTTTTCCTCCATGAGCTGGCCGACGAACGCCGCCCAGGTCGAGATCGGAACGATGACGCAGACCGGCGCCGCCGTGGAATCGACGATGTAGGCGAGCATTTCCCTGGGTATCTTGTGCTTGTCCGTCGCTTCGGCCATGCAGGAGCCGACGGTGAGCGCGTTGAGGTAGTCGTCTATGAAGATGACGACACCGAGGATCCAGGTCCACATGAGGGAGCTCTTGGGGCCTTTCGCGCGTTTGGCCACCCAGTCGCCGAAGGCCTTGGCGCCGCCGGCTTTTTCGATGAGGGCGATGAGGGATCCCATGAGTCCGCAGACGAGGATGACCCAGGTGATGCTGTCGTCCGCCATGACGGTCAGGGAGGAGTCCACGAAATTCTGGAAGAATGTGCCCGGACCGACGATGATGAACCCGACGAGAGCCGCGCCGACCAATCCTTCAAGCACCCGTTTCGTGGTGAAAACATAGGCGAGAAGAAAAGCCGACGGCAGAAGACATAACCATCCGTAGTGTTCCAAGGATGACCTCCTGTTTTTTTCGATTCACCTGGGATACCTTCCGGCACCACCGGAGTGCGCGAAATCACCTCCTTTCTCAATGATGGGGTACACGATCATTTCTCATACGTACGGATCGTGCCGTTCCCGGTGAATCGGTATGTTCATTCCTCGTCTGAAGGTGACGGAGGAGTGATTCCTGCTGGAAGCTGCGTAAAAGACCGGGTATCGTGCCTGACGCTTTTTATCGTATCTTCTGGATTATTGTAGACGATTATCCGCCGTTGTCAACAAAAATATCGTGGAAAAATGAAGAATTGTCAGGTAATGTTGCCGATTCAGCAAAAAATTCACTATACGATCAAAGGTGACGTTTTCCCATGAAAAGCGAGCGGTGATTGTTCTGCTTGAAAAGAATCGCGCACTGGTGGCACAATGGATCAAGAGGAGGAAGAATGAGCGGAAAGAAACTCTATCTCTCCGATGATAATCGGAAGATCGCCGGCGTCTGCGGAGGCATAGCGGAATACCTGAACCTCGACCCCACGGTCGTGAGAGTGGTTTGGGTGATCGTCGCACTCATCTTCGGCTCAGGTATTCTCGCGTATCTCGTCGCTTGGCTCATCATGCCCAAGCGCCCGTACTGACCGGCGTCAGCCCCTGACGGCGATATCAACCGGCGGACGCATCCTCGCCGCCGCGGCAAGCGCCTCGTGGACCGGGTGGCCGATGAACCTCGCGATCATTGACGCGTCAGGCTCCTCGTTCCTGTCGATCCGGGGAAACGCCGCCTGGTTCAGGATATAATCGAAACGGGGCGCCCATTTGCGCGAACCAAGACGCGCCGTGGTTGAGCAGTTGTCGACCATATAAGAAACGCCGCGGCAATGCATATACGGATTGAGGGAATCCACCGCCTCGATGACCGATTCGTTGACGACCTCCGAATACACATGCCCCTGTGACAGGAGGAGGTCGATCTGGGCCATCATGCCCGCGATGTAGACCCCTGCCGTGGTCGGGTCGATGGCCGGAGGCGGGACCGTGCCGCGCTCCTTCCGCACGATCTCCCCGGTCTTCCACATCGGCGTGTCGTCGATGCAAACCATCGGGAAGCGCTTCATGCGTGCGCCCGCCATGATCACCGATTCCAGTTCGTTTCCTGACGCCACTTCGTCATAGATCTCGGAAAGAATGTCGAGCATCGGTGTGTATGCCGCGCAGTAGACCCGTTCGAAGACCCTTTTATCGGCGGGAGGCATATCTTCGTACACCGCCTTGATTCCATGCCTGGATATCTTCGCGGATACGGGGCCGGTCACCGTTTCGACTGATCTGACGTACGCCTCCTTGCCAGGCGCCCCCTGCGCCATGAAGCGCCGGTACAGCGCTTCGACCATCCCGTGGACCGCGCCCAGGAGGATTCCCCGTTCCCCGAAGATGTCCGACCGGTACTCCATCTCCAGGCTCGTCATAAAGGTGAACGGCGCGCCGATCCCGATGGACCAGGCCAGCGCGTAATCGGTGGCTCGGCCGTCAATATCCTGCTCGACGGCGAAGCTGGTGTTGATCCCGGCGCCGTTCACCTCCTTGCCCTGCTCGTAGAGCCTGCGCACCGACGGCCCCATTCCCTTGGGACATACGCCGATCACGTTGATGCCTTCGGGAAAACGCTCGCCCTTTGCCTTCAGGTATCCAAGGAGAAAGCCGTGGGAAAGGCCCAGGGTCGCGCCCTTCCGCATCCTCCGGAAGATCTCCGGGTAGAGCTCCGCCTGCGCATAATCGGAAATGAGGAGGAGGACGAGATCCGATTCCGAGGCCACGCGCATCATCTCCCCAAGGGTTCCGGCCGAGGCGCTGAACCCTGCTTCCTCCGCCTTTTTCCAGGAGGCGGAGTTTCCCCGGCGCCCCACGGCAACCCTGATTCCCGTTCCCTCGAGCGATTCCTTGCGGTGCAGCGCCTGGGCCGGCGCCTGCGATCCCCACCCGAGAACGCCGATCCGCTTCACCCCCTCGAACGCCTTCGGGAGGAGGGGAAACAGATTCCTCCCTCCCCGTACGATATATTCCTCTTCGGGTCCGAAACGGACCAATTCCTTCTTGAATACGGCGGTCGTAAAGTCGAACTTCATCTCTTCCCTCCTCACCGAGCGGGGCATCCCTTCCCCTGGTTGACGGTCAGTGTACTCCTTCCCGTCTATTGCGTAAAGTGAAATATCTGATATACAGTAGTGCGTAAAGCGCATCTATGGACACCTTTACCCTGTCGTTGTTCGTCACGCTCACCGAAACCCTCAACTTTGCCCGTACGGGAGAACGCTGCGGAATGAGCCCCTCCGCAGTCTCCCGTCAGATCAGTCGCCTGGAGGAAGAGCTGGGAACCCCGCTCTTCTGCCGCAATACGTGTACCGGCGAGATGACGGGGGCGGGGGAGGAGGTCCGGATCTACGCGCGGTCCGTGCTCTCGGGTTTCGAGGATCTCAGGGAGCGCTTCACGGGTGGGGACAAGGCGCTCCGCGGCAGTCTCACCCTCTACGCCTCGGTTACGGCCTGCTACGCGATCCTCCCGGACATCCTGCGCCGGATGCGGGCCAGGCATCCGGGGATCCACATCAGGCTGCTCACCGGAGACGCGGCTCACGCGCTCGAAGCGGTACAGTCGGAACGAGCCGACCTCTCGGTTGCCGCCCTGCCGGAGAGCCTTCCGGCCAACGTGGAATTCCTCTCGCTCGCGGAGACACCCCTCGTATTCATCGCTCCCGGTTTCCCGTGCTCCTTTTCCCCCTTTCTGACCATGGAACCGATCCCCTGGGGCTCGATTCCCATGATCCTCCCGGTCCGGGATCTTGCCCGTACCCGGGTAGACGCCTGGTTCCGGAAAAAAGGCGCGCGCCCCCTGGTGTATGCGGAGGTCTCGGGAAACGAGGCGATCCTCGCGATGGTGGGACTCGGCTGCGGCATGGGCGTGGTTCCGGAGCTTGTCGTGGCGATGGGTCCACAGGGAAAGGAGGTGACCGCGTTTCCGGCCGATCCGCCCCTCGAACCCTATCGCGTCGGATTGTGCGCGTTGAAGAAAAACCTCTCGTCGCCGCTGGTCAGGGGATTCTGGGATCTGTCCGCGGGGGAATGAGGGGACTCCTCAGAAGAGGATCAGGAGGAGCACCGGGATTCCGATCCCGGGGACGAGCGCGGCCCAGTCAGCCGGGCGCGCGGTGAGATTCCGGAGACTCCGTTCTTCCTCGAAACAGCGCGATTCCATGGCCGTCACAAGTTCGGATCCCCGTTCCAGGGTCCGCAGGAGCAGGGGCACGGCCATGCGGACGATCCTGCGAACAGGTCTGCGGGAATTGTCCGCGCACCGGGAAAGCTCCGCTTCCCTGAGCCCCGCGTATTCGTCCGCGACGAGGGGGATGAGGCGTATGACCAGGCTGATGGTGATGGCGACCCTCTTTCCCCGGAGAAAGGGGAATGGGGAGAGATACCAGGCGATCGCGGCCTGCAGTTCGGCGACGAGGGTGGTTGATACGAACAGGGTTCCGCAGAGGATGAGGAGGAGCATGCGCGCCGACAGCAGGAGTCCCGCCTCGAAACCCTGAACGCTCGTCCAGGGAGTCAGGAAGGGTTCCCCCGGCGTCGAGAGGGAAAGGCCGGCGACGATCAGCAGGAGGAGAAAACCGATTCCCTTCACCCCGCCGCCTATCACCGACACTCCGAGCCCGGAGAGAAGCCAGAGAAGGAGCGCGAATCCTGCCGTCGGAGCAAGGCCCGCGGGCAGAACCGCGAAGGCGGCGGCGCAGGTCAGAACGAGGATGGGCATCTTCACCCGCGGATCCATCCGGTGCAGAAAGCTTGAGCCGGGAACGTATCGGAAGAGATTCATCGCAGCCATGTCATCGACCCGATGCTCTCCCTGGAATAGGGGCCCTTCCTGACGCCGAATTCCTCGATCTCCCCGAGCAAGTCCGCGGGCTTCCCGTCCCTGACGACCGCTCCCTCGTGCATGACCAGGAGGCGGGTCGCGTGGGAGAGGCTCTTCTCCACTTCGTGCGTGACGAGGATGACGGTATGTCCGACCTCGTGAAGCCTGAGGATCTCGGCAAGGACCATCCGTACACCGGGATAGTCAAGCCCGGAGAACGGTTCGTCGAACACGATGACGCGGGGATCCATGGCGAGAACTCCCGCGATGGCGAGTTTCTTCCTCTCCCCGCCCGAGAGGGTATGGGGCCGCTTTCCCCTGAGATGGATCAGGCCGACCGCCGTCAACGCGGATTCGACACGGGCGTCGATCTCCGCGCGGGGAAGCCGCAGGTTCTCCGGCCCGAAAGCGGTATCTTCCCAGACCGTTTCGCCCACGATCTGGGTGTCCGCGTTCTGGAAAACCATGCCGACCCGCTGGCGCACGGTATGGAGGTTTCCCCTGACGGGGGCAGATTCGTAGAGCACCTCCCCGGATGTCGGCGCGAGGAGGCCGTTGAAATGCCTTACCAGGACCGTCTTCCCCGAGCCGTTTCTTCCCACGATGGTAACGAACTCTCCCGCGGAGATCCGGAGATCGATGCCCTTGAGCGCGGTGCATCCGCCCGGAAAGCGGTGGACGAGCCCGCGGGTCTCAAGTATCGGCATCGCCTTCCTCGTGCCGGGCTGCCAGGATGGGAATCAGTTCCGGGCGATAGCGCCGCACGGTCATGAAAACGGCTGTGCCTGCGGCGATCTTGAGGATATCCCCTGGAATGAAGGGAAGGAGACCGGCCCTAAGCGCGGCCCGAAAATCGAGGCCGAGCACCACTGCGAGGAACGGAACTCCGCAGACGTAGATCGCCGCGGATCCGGCGAGGAGTCCGGCCGCGATCCCGTAGACGCTTCCCGTTCCCCTCCGGGAGAAGGCCCCGGCGAGGAGCGCGGCGGGAAGGTATCCGATCAGGTATCCCCCCGTGGGGCCCGCAAGGTACGCGATGCCCCCTCCCTGCGAAAAGACCGGAAACCCCAGGATCCCGAGGAGGAGATAGCTCGCCACCGCGAAAGCCCCCCACTTCATTCCGAGGAAGAGCCCGGCGAGGAGGACGAAGAGGGGGGAGAGAACGATCGGGACAGGCCCCACCGGGATCTTGATGTAGGAGCCCACGATGATCAATGCCGCGAAGAGAGCGGCGAACACGGTCATGCGCAATTCAAGGGTTCGGCGTGACATCGCGGATCCTAGCTCGAAGGCCCGATCGTAATTTCGATCTTTTTTCCGTTGTCGGTCTGCTTAAAACTGCCTACCAAGCCCAGAACGACGTTCGTGACGATTTCCCGCGAAAAGGGGTTGAGCGGGACCTCCTTCCCGTCCACAAGCAGGGTCACTTCTCTTTCCATATCCGTTCCTCCAAGAAAGACCTGATCCGGTCCGTTTCATCCGCGCGGAAAACAGGTATCCCCCGCGCATCAGCGTGCTCGGCTTCCGCGGACTTCCCGGCTTCCGCCCGCCCGCCCGCGTTGATCACCAGGCATGAGAGCGCCTCGGTCGGGTACTTACGCTTTCCCTTTGGGTCCGGTCCGCCGGCGACCTCGATTACCAGGGAGCCTTCAACCACGAGCCCTTCGCAGAGGATGAGATCCGAGCGGGGGAAAAGGTCGCGGAGATCCTCAGCGCTTCCTGGTTTCTCTCTCAGGAACAGGTACGTCCGGTTTCTGGATACGAGGCAGACACGGTCCGCACCGGCATCCGTGAAAACGGCGGAATCCGAACCTTCCGTATCGAGCTCAACTTCGCGATGGGTGGACTTGACCACGCCAGCGCGCAGCCCCCGCGCGGCGAACGAAGAGATGAGCCCGCTGATCAGTGTCGTCTTTCCGCAGCCGGACCATCCGACAACGGAAACGACGGGGATCTTCCGCGCCCGCGAATCCGACGGTCTTTCCACATGGAAAAGATATGCGGGAACCGGTACAATGACAAGAGGCGGCGGATGATCCCCAGGGCGGGGATGAGCGGAACGTTGTCGGAGGTGCCGGATGCGTATCATCATGCTGACCGGGGATATCGATTCGGGAAAGACACGGTATCTCTCAGGGATCGTTTCCGCGTTGCGGGGCAGGGGAGTCTCGGTCGGCGGAATCCTGTGCCCCGGCGTCTATGCCGATGGGCTGAAGACAGGCTATGACGCGGTGGACATCGAAACGGGAGAGAGGGTACCGCTCGTTTCCGTGACCCCCTTCGCGGAAGGCTTCTCGTACAGCAGGTTCTTCTTTTCCGCAGAGGGATACCGGTTCGCTTCGTCGGCTCTGCGGCGCTTTCCCTACCCTGACTGCCTCATCGTGGACGAGGTTGGTCCTGTGGAGCTTGCCGGTATGGGGTACGCGGAGGACCTTTGCTTTCTCGTTTCCCGCTACAGCGGAATTCTGATTCTTGCCGTGAGGAAACCGCTGTGCGGCGCGGTCCGCGAGGCATTTGGGCTTTACGGGTTTCCCCTTGAAATCAGGAACGCGGGCGATGATTCAGCGGAGTTTCTCCTAGAGGCACGGTAGATAAAAAGCGGGGAGAACCCTGAAAACCAGGACCTCCCCGCAAGGTGAGATTGGATGCGGATTCCGGAAGGGCGGGCGCCGATGTCCATTTCTGTGCCTGTACCGCGCCGCGGCGAGTCCAGCTTCAGATAGCCTGAATTTCCTCCCAGATCTCCTTCATCGTATGGATCACCTTTTTCTTCTTGTTCGAATAACTGGTATGGAGCAGGTGGTGCGATTTGCTCGAAAGCGGTTTTTCGAGGAAATCCTCGTAGATCCGCTTGATCATCGGGTTGTTATGGGACTGTCTGATCGTATTGCTCCTGTCGAGCGCGTAGACAGCTTGTCTCCGCTCCTCCCGATAGGCCTGATAGTCCCCCTTCGTCCTCGGCTGACCGCCCCCGCCGATACACCCGTTGGGGCAGGCCATGATCTCGACGAACAGGTACGGCGACCGGCCCGCTTTTATCTCCTCCACGATTTTCCGTGCCGCCTTCAGGCCGTGGGCTACGGCGACCTTCACCTTTCCGTATTTTCCTCCCAGATCGATGACCGCTTCCTTGATCTGTTCCGGGCCGCGGGTCGCCGTGATCTCGATTCCTTCGAGCTCCTTGCCGACGACAAGCTTGTACACGGTCCGCAGCGCAGCCTCCATGACGCCTCCCGTGGTTCCGAAGAGTTCGGCGGCCCCGGAATAGCCGTCCATCCACATGTCCTCATAGGGGGTGTCTGGGAGGTCGGGCAGCCACATCCCCTCCCGCTTCATGAGGCGGGCGAACTCCCGTGTGGTGAGCACGACATCCACGTCCTGCTTGCCCATCGTGTTGAATTCGGGCCGCGCGGCTGCGATCTTCTTCGCCGCGCAGGGCATGATCGATACCACCTTCATGAAGCGCGGGTTGATTCCGACCTTCTGGGCGAAGTAGGTCTTGGCCAGGGAACCGAAGCACTGCTGGGGGGACTTGACCGTTGAAACGTGTTCCATCACCTCCGGATAGTACTTTTCCATGAAGTTAATCCACCCGGGGGAGCAGGAGGTCAGAAGGGGAAGTTTCCCCCCGTTCTGTATCCTCTCGAGAAGCTCGCTTCCCTCCTCCATGATCACCAGGTCGGCGGTGAATTCCGTATCCAAAACGAAGTTCGCGCCCATACGCTTCAGCGCGGTCACTATCTTCCCGATGACGGGCGTTCCGGGGTTCATCCGGAATTCCTCCCCGAGCGCAACGCGGACTGCAGGCGCAATCTGGAAGACCGTGGTGATCTTCGGGTCGTAGAGGAAGTCGAGGACTTTTTCGGTATCGTCCTTGACGGCGAGGGCGCCCACGGGGCATACGAGGGTACACTGCCCGCAGCTCACGCAGCTGGAGGTCCCAAGGGCGATGCTGTCGCGTACCCCGATCTCAGCCGAGAGTCCTTTTTCCGCGTAGACGAGCACATCGGTGCCCTGGATCTCCCTGCAAACGGTGACGCATCGGAGGCAGCGGATGCATTTGCTCATATCGCGGGTGATCACGGTTCCGGTGGTCTCCTTGGTTCTCTCCTGGTAGAAGTGCGGATAGGTGTACCGGGTCGATTCCAGGCCGACGAACTGAGCGACATCCTGCAGCTCGCAGTCGCCGTGCCTCACGCAGCTGGCGCAGTCCTGGTTATGGTCCGCGAGAATGAGTTCCACCTGAAGGCGCTGGCGCGAACGGACGAGCGGGGAACGGGTCTCCACCTCCATCCCGTCCTCGAGCGGGGTATCGCAGGAGGTTACGAGCTGGGTTTCCTGCGATCCGTTCCTGCGCATCGCGATGAGGCAGACCCGGCAGGTGCCCGGTGTGTGGTTGATGCATGGAAGGGCGCAGAGCGTGGGGATGAAGATGCCGTTCTCCTTGGCCGCCTCCAGAATCGTCTTCGGCTCCTGAAAATTGATTTCCTTCCCGTTGATATAGGCTTTCACCTCTTCCTCCTTCTCAGTGCTCGGTCACGGCCATGGAAACGCGGTAGCAGCGCATGCACCGTGAGGCTTCCTTGTATGCCTGGTCTGTGGTGATCGGCTTTTCGACCTCCTCGAAGATCCTCTTTCTCACCGCGGGATCCAATTCCTCGGCGATGATTCTCGGCCTGGGCCGGACCGGTACTTTCAGGTAGTCCTTGTCGAGTTTCTGGACGTCCTTGAACAGGTTTCCCATCCTCTGCTTCTCGTCGAAGCGGACGCGGCCGTACGTGAGGTAGTCGTCGATCGACTCCGCTGCCTTGTCCCCCTGCGCCATCGCCTCGATCAGCGTCGCGGGTCCGGTTACGCAGTCGCCTCCGGCGAAGACCCCTTTCCTCGTTGTCTGGAGCGTGGTCTCGTTTGTCTTGATAAGACCCCACTTGTTGATCTCTATCCCGTCTTCCGGTTTCAGGACCGCGGTCTCCACCTGCTGTCCGATGGCCGGAACCACAAAATCGCATTCCATGTCGTATTCTGAACCTTCCACCGGTGAAACGCTGCTGCGGCCCGACTCGTCCGGTTCGCCGAGCTTCATCTTGATGAGTCTGATCCCGCGCACCTCGTTGTCCCGCGCGATCAGCTGAACCGGGTGGGTCAGGAAGTGGAATATCACCCCCTCCTCTTCGGCAGCCTCTATCTCCATCTTGTCCGCGGGCATCTCGTTTCTCGTTCTCCGGTAGACGAGATGGACCTCCTTTACCCCCATCCTGAGCGCCGATCGGGCGCAGTCCATCGCGACGTTTCCGCCTCCAACCACGACGAGCGTGTTCCCGAGATCGACGCGCAGACCGAGGTTGATGAAATAGTGATTGATATAGAGGAGGAAGCTAATGCCCGATTTATAGCCTTTCATCGACCTGTTTTCGCCGGGCACGCCGATGCCCTTTCCCTTCTGCGCGCCGATGCCGAGGAACACCGCCTTGTATCCCTGGGTGAACAGATCGGAAACGGTGAATTCCGCTCCGAGACGTTTCCCGTAGTGAATGGTGCCGCCGAGGGGCTCGATGACCGAAAGCTCCTTCTTCAGGATCTCCTTGGGGAGACGGTACTCGGGAATGCCCACCGCGGCCATTCCACCCGGTTCGGTGTGCGATTCATAGATGTCGACCGAATAGCCTTTCAGGAGAAGCTGATACGCGGCGCACGCGCCCGCGGGGCCGGTCCCGATGACCGCGACCTTGAGATCCTGCGGCTTTCTCTGGGCCACGAGATCGGGGGTGATCCATTTGTCCGTGATGTATAGTTCCCTCTCCGCGACAAAGCGCTTGAGGATCTTGATCCCGACGGCCTCGTCCACCATGGTCCTCCTGCAGGCGAGCTCGCAGAACGCGACGCAGACCCTCCCGCAGCTTTCGGCTATCGGGTACTTCTTGAGGATGACCCCGACCGAATGGGAGAATTGTCCGGCCTTGATGTAGTCGATGTACTCCGGAACCTGGACCTTCGCCGGGCACGCCTCCGTGCAGGGGGCCGTGCTGTAGGTGACGCAGTGCTGTTTTTCGATTCTCCCGTTCCTCTTCGCCTTTCGGATTTCGTCCTCCAGCTCCTTCCGGAAGTGCCTGATCATCTCCACGACGGCCACCGCCCCGGTCTGTCCAAGCCCGCACAGGGAGGAGGACTGGATGTGCTCGCCGAGAAGCGCGATATCGTCCAGATCAGCCTCTGAACCCTTTCCGCCCGCGAGCGCCTCGAGTTTTTCCCGCATGATCTGCGTGCCGACCCGGCATGGGGTGCATTTCCCGCATGACTCTCCCGCCACACGTTCGATGTACTGCACGGCCGAATCGAGAAGATTCACGGTATTGTCGAAGATGAAAAAACCTTTCCATCCGATATACGCCTTGATGGGATTCCCCGGGTTGAACTCGTCGAAATTCCTGAATTCGGGCTGCTCGTCGACTTCGAAATACCGCTTTCCCCGGGTGTCGCTCACTTGACCGTCCCAGACCCCGAAAACGATTCTACTCATCTGTCCCTCCTAGACTCGGATAACCGTAACCTGCTTGTGTCTTTCAAACAATGTTCCGATGAGACGTTTCACGACCTCGCCTTTCCCCATGAGCCCCCGGCGGGATAAAAGGGGATCGATGCTTCGGTCCGCGCCTCCTCCAATCCATAACCGGATCTCTCGCGCCCGCTCAAGCTCCGCAGCCAGTTTTTCGCTTCCGTTGATCCCGCAGGCGCGGGGACCGGCCTGAGTGTGAGGTCCCTTTGCGCCGGAGAGGATCGCGAGAGCGCCGTTCAGCGTGATCACCCCCTCCGTGACAAGATCGATTCCGGGAATGAAGCCGACGGGGGGGGCGTCGCTTTCCGACGGCCCCAGCGGTACGTCGAGGTCCCTGCCGAGCATTCTCGCCGCTATCCGCGCGGTCGTGCCCCCGCAGACCGCCTTCCTCCCCGCGGACGCGAAGAACCGCGCAAAGACCGCGGGATCGTCGTTCGCGTGAAGCGGAGGCCCGATGAACAGGGACAACGGCTTCGTTCCCATAAACGTCAGGTCGTCCGCCTAGTTATTGAAGCGGGAGAGGACGTTGGCGGTGAAGAAAGCGTCTATTCCCGCGGGCGATGTCTTATAGGGAACGTTGTCGATCATGATCGTCACATCCGGTTCCTGGCATCGTCCCATGCAGAAACTGCCGACCAGGGTAATCTCGCGGGAGAGCCGATGCGTCTCGATGAGAGACTGAAGGGATTTCACGATTTCGGTTGATCCTTTCAGGTGGCAGGAACTGCCTACGCAAACCTTGATCTCCATTGAATTCTCCTATCCCAACAATATGTATAAAATCTAAAATATGCTCAATATCTACTCCTGAATCATATAATGAACAACGGGTTTTCGCAAGAGGAAAAAATCTGAAAAAGCTCTTTTAATTGTCTTATTTTTGGCATGGATGGAACATATGATCGTCTGATTATGCGTACTATGTGACATGAAATAGAAAGTACCGGTTCCACATTTTGTTTTAATACTCTAGAACTCAATGCAAAAATCTGTTTTATCTCTAAAATATAAGATATATGAATAACTTTTCTTGACTAAGATGATATTCATGCCGTATGATTGCGTTCGGATCCCTGGAGGATCCAGAGAGACGGTGTAGTCACAGGAGGCTCATGTGAATCAGTATGTTTCAGAAGTAATCGCCAACCTCAAGAAGAAGTACTACTGGGAAAATGAATTCCTGCAAGCGGCAGAGGAAGTTCTTGTCTCCCTTTCCCCGGTTATCGAAAAAGAACCGAAATACAAGAACGCGAAGATCCTCGAGAGGATCGTTGAACCGGAACGGACCATCATCTTCAGGGTCCCCTGGCAGGACGACAAGGGGCAGATCCACGTGAACACGGGCTACCGGGTGGAATTCAACAGCGCGATCGGCCCGTACAAGGGCGGCCTCCGTTTCCATCCGTCCGTCAACCTGGGAATCCTGAAGTTCCTCGGCTTCGAACAGATCTTCAAGAACAGCCTTACCGGTCTCCCCATGGGCGGCGGCAAGGGCGGTTCGGATTTCGATCCCAAAGGCAAATCGGACAGCGAGGTCATGCGCTTCTGCCAGAGCTTCATGAGCGAACTCTTCAGGCACATCGGCGCGAATACGGACGTACCCGCGGGCGATATCGGGGTCGGTGGCCGGGAGATCGGGTATCTGTTCGGGCAGTACCGGAAGCTGAAGAACGTTTTCGAGGGCGTCCTGACCGGAAAGGGTCTCAACTGGGGCGGAAGTCTCATCAGGCCTGAGGCGACCGGATACGGCGCCACGTACTTTGCCGAGGAGATGCTGAAGACCAAGAACGAGATGATGAAGGGCAAGAAAGTCCTCATCTCCGGCTCCGGAAACGTGGCCCAGTACGCGTGCGAAAAGGTGACCCAGCTCGGCGGAAAGGTCCTCTCCATGTCCGACTCGAACGGAACGATCATCGACGAGGACGGCATCGACGCGGAAAAGCTCGCCTTCCTCATGGACCTCAAGAACGTGAAACGGGGCAGGATCAAGGAATACGCGGACAAGTACAAGGCCAAGTACTTCGAGGGCAAACGCCCCTGGGGCCTTGTCGACGCCCAGGTCGCGATGCCGTGCGCCACGCAGAACGAGATCTCCGGAGACGAGGCGAAGGCGCTCGTCAAGGGCGGCGTTCTCGCTGTCACGGAAGGCGCGAATATGCCCTCTACCCCCGAAGCGGTCGAGGTCTTCCTCGCGAACAAGGTCCTCTTTGCTCCCGGCAAAGCCGCGAACGCCGGCGGTGTCGCTACATCGGGTCTCGAGATGTCGCAGAACAGCCTGCGGCTCAGCTGGAGCAGGGAAGAGGTGGACCAGAGGCTGCATACCATCATGATCAATATCCACAAGGCGTGCGCGGACGCCGCGGCTCAGTACGGCACCCCGGGCAACTACGTGAACGGCGCGAACATCGCCGGGTTCAAGAAGGTCGCTGACTCCATGATCGATCAGGGTCTCGTCTGAGAATCGTCCTTCGCATCGTCATTGCGGGGCTGCCCCAAAAGGTGGGTAGCCCCTTTTTTATTCTCGTTCCGTGGAGCCTCGGCTGCGCCGACCGAGAGAACGGCCCCCGCCAGGATCGCCGCGCCTCCGAGCCCCTGCGGGAGGGTGAGGAGGTCGCCGAAGACGAGCGCGGCGCCGAGGAGGGTGAACAGGGGTTCGGTCATGCTGACAATCGAGGCGCGTGTCGGGCCGAGAAGGTCGAGCCCCTTGAAAAACGCGGCGATGGCGAGGACCGTCGAAACCAAGACCAATCCGGCGGCCGGAGCGAGGGCCTGAGGGTCGAAACGGAAGGAGATGGCGCCCATGGCAAAGCCGGACGCCGCGGAGCCGATCGCCGCGAAGCCCATGACCATGCCGCTGAGGAGGATCGGGGGAACCCGCTTCACCGTCCTGTTGCCCAGGATGATGTAGCCTGAATACACGGCCGTCGCCCCGAAGGCCAGGAGGATTCCGGTGACGTCGATCTTGTCTGCGGATACGCCGAGTACTAGGACGACGCCGGCAAGGGAGAGGGCGATGGAGCCCGCGGCGCGTCGGGTGATCGGCTGCCGGTCGATGACCGCGGAGAGGATGGCCACAAAGAGGGGGTAGGTGTAGAGGAAGAGAGCCGCGAGCGAGGGCGAGATGTGCCGAATCGCCTCCAGGTACAGGGTGGACTGGGCCGTGTATCCGATCCCGCCGAGGAGAAAGATGATCCCGATCGTTTCCCACAGGATCCGGCGGAACCCTCCGGTAAGCCCCACGAACGCGAGTAAGAGGATGGAGCCGGAGGCGAAGCGTATGAGGAGGAGGGTGGATACCGATATTCCGTGGGGGTACGCGAGAAGGGCGAAGATCGGCATAAGCCCGAACCCCAGGGCCGAGAGGATGATCAGTGCCGTGCCTCGAACCCCATCGCTGATCGCGCGCATCAACGCTGCTTCGCGGCCGCGCCTCAACGGGCTCCGAGCACGGAGGCGATGCGGGCGAGCCCTTCGACCACCTGATCGCGGTCATTGAAGGCGCTCACCCTGATGTAGCCTTCACCGCAGGTCCCGAAACCACTGCCCGGCGTCGTGACCACCTGCGCCTTCCGGAGAAGCAGGTCGAAGAAGTCCCAAGAGCTCCCCCCTGTTTTAACCCATAGGTATGGGGAGTTCTTCCCTCCGGTAACCCGATAGCCTAGTTCCGTGAAACCCCTCCCGATGAGCGCCGCGTTTTCGAGATAGTAATCCGAAGCGCTCCGGATCTCTTTCCGCCCTTCAGGCGTGAAGATGGCCGCCGCGGCCAGCTGAACGGGATAGGATACGCCATTGAATTTCGTCGTCTGCCTCCTGTCCCAGAGCTGGTTGAGGGATACGGGATTCCCTTCCGCGTCATGGACCATGCACTTTTTGGGAACGACCGTATAGGCGCACCGGAGGCCCGTGAATCCCGCGGTCTTCGAGAAGCTACGGAATTCGACCGCGACCTCATCGGCCCCTGGTATCTCGAAGATCGAATGGGGGATCGAGGGGTCGCGGATGAACTCCTCGTACGCCGCGTCAAAGAGGATCAGCGCCTTCCGTTCACGCGCCCACGCGACCCATCGGGACAACTGCTCTCTGGAAGCGACTGCGCCGGTCGGGTTATTGGGAAAGCAGAGATACGCGAGGTCCGCGTCGCGGTTGGGAGGTTCGGGCACGAAGCCGTTTTCCTCCGTAGAGTCGAGGTAGAGGATACGCTCGAAGCGCTCGCCCCTCTGCGCCCCGGACCTGCCCGCCATGATGTTCGAGTCGAGGTAAACCGGATAGACAGGATCGCTGAGTGCGACGACCGAGTCAGAGGCGAAGAGCTCCTGGAAATTCGCGGTGTCTCACTTGGCCCCGTCGCTTACAAAGATCTCATCGATTCCGACGGAAACGCCCCTGACCGCAAAGTCGTGCTGTCGGATCGCTTCCCGGAGGAATTCGTAGCCCTGCTCCGGCCCGTACCCCTTGAAGCGTTTCCTGTCCCCCATCTCGTCGGCCCCCCGATGCAGGGCCTCGACGCACACCTTGGGGAGGGGGAGGGTCACGTCGCCGATGCCGAATCGGATGATCTTTGCTCCGGGGTTCTCGGCTTGGTAGCGGCGGACTCTTCGGCCGATTTCGCTGAACAGGTAGAAGCTGCGCAGATTTCCATAGTGTTCATTGACCCGTATCATGGCGCCTCCGTGCTGGTTCAGGTGCAGGTTTCTATCGATTGCGGGGAGTATATCCGCCGAAGACGTCTTCATCTACTCCCCTTTTCCGCGAAGCGGATGTTGAACATCTTCATTGCTGCTTCGGCTCCGGCGAGCACCTGGTCGCAGTCCACCCCCTTGGTGACCCGGGGGGGATTCCCCTCCCACGTGATGGTGCATTGCACGAGAGCGTCCGTCCTTCCTCCCGGCGGAATCGTGATTTGGT
>CAZPZF010000004.1:17803-20968 GCA_964590705.1 uncultured Spirochaetales bacterium
GCGATCTTCTCGAGCGACTTCATCAGCGCGTCGAAGCCCCCGTCTCCCTGCGAGGTCTCCTCGAAGACCTGACGCGTACCGGGTGAGCCGTTCGGCCTTCCGACTTTCACGGTGGCAGTCGGCCTGATTCCGAGGCTCGAGACCACGTAACACCCCTCGAGCACGAACCGGTCCTCCTCGCGGGAGTCGAGGACATCGGATATGATGTATGGAAGATCCTCCGCGGTAACGATCTGTTTCAGGTCCCCCAGGGAGACGATCCGCTTCAGCACCGCGTCCCGTTGCTCCTGGGTGAGGTCGATGCCCAGCGCTTTGAGGTTGTAGTCAAGGTTGGATTTGCTCGAGAGTTTGCCCAGCGCGTACTGCCGGTGACGGCCGAAACGCTCGGGGAGAAGGTTGCCAGCGTAGAGATTCCCCTTCCTGTCGCCGTCTGCGTGGATCCCCGCGGTCTGCGTGAAGACATTCGTTCCCGTTATCGGTTTGTTCGAGGGGATCCGGTGGCCCGAAAACACCTCGACGGTGTTAGCGAGCGTGTACAGCTTCGTCTCGTCGATCCCGCAGGAAAGCCCGAGAAAGTCGCGAAGGCCCACCGCCACTTCGTCGATGGCCGCGTTTCCAGCCCGTTCTCCCATGCCGTTCACCGTGCAGTGAACGCCGCGGATGCCCGCGCGCACGGCGGCAAGGGTGTCCGCGGTGGCAAGGCCGTAGTCGTTATGCGCGTGGAAATCGAAACGGCGCTGTGGATATCGGGCAAGGACGAGGGACACCAATTCTTCCACCTGAGACGGACACAGGAGCCCCAGGGTGTCCGGAAGCATGAACCTCTCGATTTCCGAATCCGCGAGTCCGTCGAGGAGCGCAAAGACATAATCCGGGCTGTTCAGCATGCCAGCTGACCAGTCCTCAAGGTAGAGATTGCAGGTCAGGCCTTTCCCGCGCGCGTAGCGGAGGGTGGCTTGGATGTCCGCGAGGTGTTCCTGCGGCGTCTTGCGAAGCTGTTCCCTGCAGTGCCGCAGGGAGCCTTTCGCGAGAAGATTTAGGACCCTTCCCCCGACATCAACGATCCAGTCAACCGAGACGGTGGTGTCCGTGAAGCCGAGAATCTCGACTCTGTTCGTATAGCCCCGCGTGCGCGCCCAGGAGATGACCGTTCTGCACGCCTCCTGTTCTCCCGCGCTCACCTTTGCGCTGGCGATCTCGATCCTGTCGACCCGAAGTTCCTCGAGCAGGAGCTTGGCGAGGGCGAGCTTTTCATGGGAGCCGTAGCTCACATCCCTCATCTGTTCTCCGTCTCTCAGAGTGGTATCCATGATTTCTACCCGGCCGGGCGTTTCGGTGAAGCTTCTATCCATTTTTCCTCCTGCTCCAACGCCGGATCCTCTCCCGCGGGGAGGGAAAACCGGGGTATGATCGGAATCCCCGCTGGGATATGGCCGGGGACTATGAAATGAAAGGCGCCGGGCCCGGTAGGGCCCGGCTGGAAAGAAGAATCGACATCCCTTGTGGGGATAAAAAAAGGCCGCAGGCGCTGTTCGCTGCCTACGGCCTTCGATTCTCTGTGACTACTGTCACGAAGGTTCCGCAGGCAAGCGCGGAATGATAATAATTGAGGAGATAATGATGATGGAGATGTTCCCTATCGGCGTCCGCATACTGCCTGTTTCCGCTCCTTCGTACCGCTACTGTAAGAAGAATCGGCGGATCTGTCAATATGGAAGAGGAATTTTTAGACCGCCGATCCGGCTTGACATATCCGGCGCGCTCCTTGAAAATCAAAGGGAAATGAGGCAGCCCTTGACATGAACAGCCGGACCAAGGGGATGGAGGATCCGAAATGACAAAGATTGGTATAATAGGCGGCAGCGGCTTGGACGATCCCGATATTATGAGCTCTCCGGTGGACATCGAATTTTCCACGCCATACGGAGCGCTCTCTTCCCCCGTCAAGCAGGGAAAGATCGGGAATCAGGACGTCGTACTCCTCGCGCGCCACGGAAGGGAACACACGATCCCCCCCAGCCAGGTGAACTACCGGGCGAATATCTACGGTCTGAAGGAGCTCGGCTGCACCCATATCGTGGCGACCACTGCGGTCGGCTCGCTCCGCCAGGAGATCGCGAGGGGCGACTTCATCGTTCCGGACCAGTTCATCGACTTCACGAGGTCGAGAAAGGCGACCTTTCACGAATCGTTCGAGCCGGGCAAACCGGCTCATACGGGAATGGCCGACCCGTTCGATCCCGCGCTCCGCGCTCTCGCGATCGAATCCGCTCGGACCTTGGGGCTCCAGGTCCACGATTCGGGAACGATCGTCACCATCGAGGGGCCTCGGTTCTCGACCAGGGCGGAATCAAAGATGTTCCGGCTCTGGGGGGCCGACATCATCAACATGTCCATCGCCCCTGAAGCGGCCCTCGCCAGGGAAGCAGGCATTCCGTACGTCGTGATCGCGATGAGCACGGATTACGACTCCTGGAAGGACGACGAGCCCCCCGTCAGCTGGAAGGAAGTGTACGCGGTCTTCGCGGCAAACGTGAAAAAAATGACCGATCTCCTCTGCGCGATCATCCCCCGCATCAGGTAAGGCGTTTATCGTCCGCCGTGCGGGGACTTGACTCATGATCGTTTGATTCCTATAGTGGTACGTCCGGGAACCACCGGACCCGATACGGATAGACAAGGGACCGAAACAGGTTTCCATACGGTAGAAGGAGTGATTATGTCCAAAGCGCACAGGGGAAGCGGCGTTCTCGAACTCGTAAACAGGGGGCGGAACACCTGTCCGGTTTGCAAGAGGAGCGGCGTCAAGACCGTGTACTAATACGAGGCGGGCGGGAAGAAGCTCATGATCTGCAAACAGTGCAAAGCCGCCATCGCCCATGGGAAGAAGGGGGAAACGCTGGTAAGCCAGTGATCTCGCGCCGTATTCTCATTTCCCCGAGTGCTGTTCGTGATCCGCTCACGAACAGCTTTTTTTTACCCGTATCCCGAGGGTGCGATCCGCGGCTCAGGGCGTCCTCTTCAGCAGTTCCGCCAGGGTTTCCCCTTCCACGGCGGCAAATGCCGATCGGCCGAAACGGGTGAGGAGCGCCTGGGTCGGGGTGGGATCCTCGCCGGGGGCGCTCGCCGGTCAGGTCGCCGGCGGCGGCCAGCAACTCGGTGATG
>CAZPZF010000004.1:20978-37485 GCA_964590705.1 uncultured Spirochaetales bacterium
TAGAGGAGCGAGAGAACCGTGTCTATCCTGATGTCGGGCAGGGGCTTGGCGGGAACCCATCCGTTCCGTTTCTGCACCAGGAGGATAAGCCCCGCGTCCTCGAAGATCGACACGAACCGGGTGATGTCGGAGATGGATACCGCGAAAGACCGTGCCAGATCCTCGGTCGACGGGGGTCTGCTTCCGGAGATGTAGGGGGATGCGATGGCACGGAGTACCTCCATCCCAAACAGCAGCTGCTGCGAGGGGAGCCTGTCGACCACGTTTCCCCCGGTCCAGATCGATCTGCGATGCTGATGGGTAAAAGTCACGACGAGGGAGGAGAGGATGATGATCCAGGTCAGGTAGAGCCAGAAGAGGAAGATGGGAATGACCGCCAAAGATCCGTATACCACGGACATCCTGAACACGTAATCGGTCAGGTTCATGAACCAGTACCTGACGAATTCCCAGAGAAGCGCACCCGACAGGGCGCCGACGAGCGCACTGGTGAACCGTACGCGAGCCTGTGGGATGAGGGTGACCATCAACAGGATCCCGACAAAGATGAACACCGCGGGCGCCATCCGTGTCGCAGCCCGTTCGAGGAACGGGATCGTCTCCGCAGCCCTTCCGGGGAGGATCTCCCGCGCCAGCGTGGATATGCCGAAGCCCACGCTCACGAGCAGGCTGCCGACCACGATAATGGACGTATAGGTGGTGAATTTCCCAAGAAAGCGCTTGCGCGAATGGCTCCCCCAGATCGCGTTGAAATGGGAATTGATGCTGTCGAGGAGAAGCACGGACGTGATGCCGAAGAGGAGGAGGCCAGCCACGCCAAGCGTTTTCGAGTTTTCGATGAACGAGTCGAGAAGGCGGAGGATGACCTCATGGGAGGTCGGAATCAGCTGGCGAATGAGAAAATCGTCGATGACCTTCTTGACTTCCTGGAACGAGCCGAAGGCCGTGAAAAGGGAGAGGATGATCGTGGTCAGGGGAACGATCGCGAGCAGGCTCGAGTACGCGAGCCCCGATGCCCGGACAAAGAAGTTCTTCGCCCGCAGTTGTTTCAGGACCGTTTCGACGAATCTGGCGAACGTGATGAGCGTACGCAGGGGGCCCCGGAAGGTCGAAGGATCCCACGGGATGATCGACGATTCGCTTCTGCGCCTCATCGCGTTTCCGCGCCTCTCCTTGAGATCTCGGCGAGCCCCCGATGGTCAAGGACTTCCAGGAACAGGGAATCGTCGTTCCGGAGGATGATCTGGCTTATCCGTTTGGAGCCGACCGCGTTGAGAAGGGAGAAGGTCCGCGTTCGAGAAGGGGGAAGGGTCCCTTTCAGTACGCGGACCGCGTCACGTTCGGGAATGAGACGGATCTCCGACACATCGGACAGGGAAACGGATGTTATATACTGGCTGTACGGCTTCTTCTTTCGACGAAAGAGCCACGAGAGGGGATCCTGTTTTTCGAAATCCTCGAAATGGATGGAGTTTCCCGAAACAAAGAGAATACCGCTCCTGTCCAGCCTCCCCTCTGTCATCCTTCCAAGGAGGATGGCAAAGGATCGGTAGAGGATCGGTCCGCCGGTTTCCCGTTCTTTCCTTTCCCAGAATTCCCGTGCTACGGCTGTCAGTGCCATGAACTACCTCAATTTCAGGGTCCGTTCAAGCGGGATCATTACCGATTTTGTAGAATACGGCCCGCCCTCTCTCGATACTATACTATAGAAAACCCCTCCTTTGCCAGGGAATCATGCGGAACGAGCGTCCTTCCCGTAACGCTTATGAACACTTGCGTAAGGAAAAGAGAACCACTATGATTTTACCCATGTTCTGTTCGCCCCTTCCTCCCTCGCTGGTCGGTTTTCCTGTGTACTGCGTCGGTATCAAAGGGACTGGTATGGCCGCGCTCGCGGAGCTTCTCACGGCTCGTGGGGCGATCGTCACCGGCTCCGACGTTCCCGAGGAATTCTACACAGACCGCCTCCTCCGAAAGGCGGGTATCCGGGTTCTCCCGGGATTCGACGGGAGCCGAATCCACGGCGGAATGCCGATCGTCATCTACTCATCCGCGTACTCGCCGGACTCGAATCCCGAACTCGGGAGGGCCGTGGAACTGGGAATCCCTTCTTACACCTATCCGCAGATCCTCGGAGCCGTATCGCGGCTTTCGCCCTCAGCCGCCGTCGCCGGAGTTCATGGAAAGACGACGACAACCGCGCTCGCCGGCGTCGTCTCGCAGGCTCTCGGTCTGCGCGCGACCGTGTTGGCCGGTTCCGCGGTTTCATCCTTCGGCGATTCCTCGATCCTTTCTTTAGGGACCGACTGGTTCGTCGCGGAAACCTGCGAGTACCGGAGGCACTTCCTCTCCTTCAGCCCCTCCCGGATCCTCCTCACCAGCGTGGAGCCGGACCACCTGGACTATTTTACCGGCTACGATGACATCCTCTCCGCCTTCCTGGAGTTCATCCGTCTTTTGCCGAATGGGGGGACCCTCGTATACTGCGCCGATGATCCCGGGGCGCGCGAAGCAGCGGGACGTATCCGCGGCGAAGGTCTGCCCGTCTCTTTCGTTCCGTACGGCGAGACCGCTGAGGGGCCCTACCGGATCACCAGGGTCGAGGAAGGGGAGGGAAGGACTCGGTTCCGCATCGCCAGGTTCGAGAACGTACCCGCCGGGGACGGGTGGTTCGAAATCCGCATTCCCGGCAGGTTCTCGGTCCTAAACGCAACGGGCGCTCTTGCCCTCATCCTGGGAATCGCCGAGCAAGAGTGCGGCATGCCGCTCGGGACGCGGGAACTGCTCCGCATTACGCAGGGAATCGCCGCTTTCAGGGGAAGCAGGAGGAGGGCCGAGATCCTCGGCGAGGCCGGAGGCATCCTCTTCATGGACGACTACGGCCACCACCCGACCGCGGTCAGGAAGACGATCGCGGGGATCCGCAGGTTTTATCCATCACGGAGGATCGTCGTGGACTTCATGTCCCACACCTATTCGAGGACGCAGGCCCTGCTTTCCGATTTCGCCTCCGCCTTCCCGGACGCCGACGAAGTCATCCTCCACAAGATATACGCTTCAGCGCGCGAGCGGGAGGGAACGGTGACGGGCGAGGATCTGTACCGGGCGACCGCTCGCTGTCACCCGAAGGTGAGGTACGATCGGGAGGTCATGGACTCCTTCCCCTATCTGGCCGGATCGCTGCGCCCCGGAGACCTCTTTCTCACCATGGGGGCGGGGAACAATTGGACCCTCGGCAGGGCGCTGTACGAGCATTTTTCCGCTTCTATGGGAGGAACGCCTCGATGAAGAGCATGACCGGTTTCGGGTATCGGGAGTATCAGGACGATCGCATTCAGATCTCCGTCACGTTAAAATCCTACAACAACAAGTACCTGGATATCTTCGCCACGGTTCCGCCCGCCTTCAGCCAGCTGGAACCGGAGATCAGGGAATTCCTCAACGCGCGGATTGCGCGGGGCAGGGTGGAATGCTACATCCAGATACGGGAGCTCCGGGAAACCACGGACATCCAGCTGGATCGCGAGGCCGCGGCCTCCTATGTGAAAATTCTGAGGGAGCTCGCGGAACTGTCGGGTCTCCCCGGCGAGGTACACCTCTCTCATCTCCTGCGGATGGAAGGGATCTTCAGGCAGAACAAGATACGCGACATCGATCGTGTCAGGGATACCCTCCTTCCCCTGCTCGGCGAGGCGTTTGCCCAGTACGACGGGAGCCGCGCGGCCGAGGGGGAGAAGACCCGGGTAGACATCGAGAAGCAGCTGTCTATTCTGGAGGATGCGGTCGGCTTCATCGAGGGAAAGGCCGATGCCATGGAGGCTGTCTTTGCCGAAACCCTCAGGGACCGTTTCCGGGAGGTGTGCGGCGATCTGGTGGATCAGCAGCGGATCTTCGCAGAGACGGCGGTCCTCCTCGTCAAGTACACCATCAACGAGGAGATCGTGAGGATGAAGAGCCACCTCGGCCAATTCAGGCGGGCTGTCGCGTGCGGGGAACCCGTGGGCAAGGGCCTCGATTTTCTCTGCCAGGAGCTCTCGCGCGAGATCAATACCATCGGGTCGAAGAGCGTATCCCTTGAGGTCAGCCAGCGGGTCCTGCAAATGAAGGAAGCGCTTGAGCGGATTCGGGAGCAGGCGAGAAATGTCGAGTGACGGAAGAGCGCTCAGAATCGCCATATCGGGAAAGAGCGGGTGCGGGAATTCCACGGTAAGTCGGATCGTCGCCGAAACGCTCGGGCTCACCCTGATCAACTACACCTTCCATACGATCGCGCAGGAGCGGATGGTCCCCTTTAAGGAGATATGCAGGCTCGCCCAGGAAGATCCGTCGTACGATCTTCTCGTGGACCGGAAACAGGTGGAGATGGCCAGGAAAACGAACTGTGTCCTGGGCTCCCGCCTGG
Organism: uncultured Spirochaetales bacterium; assembly: GCA_964590705.1. Lineage (GTDB taxonomy): Bacteria > Spirochaetota > Spirochaetia > CAZPZF01 > CAZPZF01 > CAZPZF01. The sequence continues at coordinate 25,381 of CAZPZF010000004.1, forward strand.
CGATCTGGGTCCTCCGGGAGGCGGATCTCCGCGTTTTTCTCACGGCGCCGGTGCGGGAACGAGCCCGCCGGATCGCGCAGCGGGAGGGGACTGATTTCGCGGCCACCCTCCGGGAGACGATGGAACGGGACATCCGAGACCGAGAACGGTACATCTCCTTCTACCGGATAGACAACGACGATTACCGCTTTGCCGATCTGGTCATCAACACCGCCCTCTTTGACCAGCATCAAGTGGCGGGCCTCATCATCGAGGCCGCCGGCTGCCTCCGCTGAGGTATTTACACTCCGCCGCGTTTCTGGTACCCTTTTTCGGACCCGACAGGAGGACCTTTTCGATGTTAGTGCCGTTTGACCAGCTCGTGAACACGCAGACCGATATCTACCGCATCACGTGCGCCATGATAAAGAGAGCACATCAGCTGACCCTTGCCGGAGACCCGGAACTCGAAACGACGGGCGGCAAGGTCGTTCCCCTCGCCATCAAACAGATCCTTTCCGGAAAATTTGTGTATCGCCTGGAAGAATGACCGGCCGGTCGTCATCCTTTTCGGCCCCACGGGGGTAGGAAAGACCGATCTCGTCGCCCGCCTCTTCGAGGGGAAGGGCGAGATCATCAGCGTCGATTCCATGCAGGTCTACCGGGGCATGGATATCGGGACCGCGAAACCCCCGCGGGAGCTGCGCGCGCGGATTCCCCATCATCTCATCGATATCAAGAACCCGGACGAACAGTACAGTGTGGGAGAATTCGTGCGCGCCGCCGATTCCCTCGTCACCGATATCCTCTCGCGGGGGAAGCTCCCCATCCTCTCCGGCGGCACCGCGTTTTACTTCAAGCATTTCCTTTTCGGCCTTCCGACCGCTCCGGCCGCGGATCCGGTCATCCGCTCCTCGCTCCGCGAGGAACTCGCGGCGTACGGGCTCACAGATCTGTATGAGAAGCTCCTCCGTATCGATCCGGAAGCCGGGGAGAGGATACACGCCGGCGACACGTACCGGATCCTCCGCGCTCTCGAGATTCACAGGATGACCGGAAAACCCCCGAGTTCATTCCTTGGCCCGACTCCCGCAGCGCCGAGGGCCGGATGCCGCTTCTTCACGGCCGGTCTCGACAGGAACCGCGCCGAGTTGTATGCGAGGATCGACTCCCGGGTCGATCGCATGTTCAACGACGGGCTCGCGGCGGAAGTGGCCGGTCTCGCGGAAGCGGGCTACGGCGAGCGGGCTCCGGGGATGCAGGCTATCGGATACCGGGAGTTCTTCATCGCTGCCAGGGCGGGCTGCGCGACCCTCCGCGACATCCGAGACATGATCAAGCGGAATTCCCGCAGGTACGCTAAACGCCAGCTCACCTTCTTCAGATCGCTTCCCGGCGTACACTGGTATCATCCGGATGACGCAGAACTCATCCTGGGCGATATCGGATCCTTCCTCGCGTCTGCCTCGTAGAACCACGGACGGGACCTTCGCGGCCACGTTCGGCCCGCATCGCGCCGCCGCCGGCTGCTCCATGGCTCCCGATGCACCGAACGATCGTTGCGTTTTGATTTTTCCCTCCCGATGGAGTACAGTTGTTGTATGAAACGGATCATCCTTGTCTGCGCGGCCGCTCTGCTGATGGCATACCCGCTCGCGGCCGAAGACGCCCGGGGCGTCGTCATCTTTGCCGAGGGCACCGAATTCACCGTCGTGCGCGGCGGAATGGAAACCTCGTTCGACCTCGCGGAGAGATTCGCGGAGGGCACAGAGATCCTCTCCGGAGATTTCGTCAATACCTACGATTCCACCTTCATCGAGATTCAACTCCTCCCCTCGAGATCCGTGATCCGGATCTCCGAGAACACCTCGTTCCGATTCCTCGCGCTGGGGGCAGGGGGAGGCGGCGATTTCGAGATCACCTATGGCAGGGTAAGGGCGCGTGTCGAGAGGCTCGTTTCGGGCGCCCAGTTCAACCTCTCCGGACCCGGAATCGTGGCAGGGGTGCGCGGGACCGATTTCGGCTATGACCTCGTCGCCGAAGCCGGAGGTACCAAGGAGAAACCCGTTGCCGAGATCTACTGTTTCGAAGGTTCCGTGGAAGTTTCCGTTCCGGCGTTCGCCGAGGATCCCGCTTCCGCCGTTCCCTCCGTGGTCATCGGGGCGAACCAGATGGTCAATATCTCGCTCGCCGAACCGGAAAAACCCCTCGAAACGACAGCGCTGAAACCGGAAATCAGGGAATTCTGGGAGGAGCATCCCTTCCAGGGGAGTCCGATCGAGCCCGAGGAGTATCGAACCGCGGCGAAGAAGAGGGAAATTCGAAGCGCAGGCTATGCCGTGCTCGCCGCCGGTTCCATGTTCGAGGCGTTGGGGATTGTCGGGCTCTTCGCGGACATTCCGGCCCTCAGCCTGGAGGCTGACCAGGCCTGCACGACGGGTTTCCTCATTTCCGGAGGGCTGCTGATCTCGCAGGCGCTGTACCTTCTCCTCTATTCGATCATCCCCTGAGGTCGAAACCGTCGCGCTCCATCACTCCCCAAAAACGGTCGCGGTAAAAACGAACAGCTCCGTGCGGGGATCCGTGAGCGCGTCCCCCGGCAGCCCCGCCTTCCTACAGGTGTGGAGCAGAAAGGTCTCCCTGTCCCAATTCTGTTCGGTGGCTACCTGCGGGAGGAGGACACCGGAGGCGTACCCCCTCTTGAGGAGGACCCCGTGGGTACCGACTACGACCTCGCTTGAAGACGACACCTTTCGGAGCGGGCTCAGGACTGATATCTCTATCCGCGTTTCCGGAAGCTCGTTTCGGCAAAGGGGTGGGAAACGGGGATCGTGGAAAGCGCTCGAACGCGCCAGTTCGCGGATCGTACGCCACAGCGGCTCGTTCGAGGTCATGTGGCCGATGCATCCCCGCAGGTCCTGCCCGATCTTCAGGGTCACGAACGCGCCGCAGGGGGCGGACATCGCCTCCGTAATCTCCGGCCAGCGGGGCGTCCCCTTGTCAAAGGCCCGTTCCAGCGATTCGCGGGCGATCCGGAGGAGGCTCTTCTTTTCGTCGTCGGTCAACGAGAAATCCATTGATCATCCTCTCTTCAGAAAGGCGACGGAACCGAACCAGACGGTTTCGCCTTCCCCGCCGCCGTCCGGATGGACCGATTCCATTCCGCGCACATCAGCGGCACACGTGCCGCCCAGATATAAAAGCATGCCCGCGATGCCCGCGGTCCCGCAGGCGGATACCATCCCCTGCCCTGACGCGGCCATCACCTCTTCGTGCAGACCCTCCATAACGAGGGAGACAAGCCTGCGGGCGGATTCCTCAGCCTTGGCCGGCGTGCTGTTGCGAGCCAGGTTGGAGGACACGATGACGAGATTCGCCGAGGAAGATCCGCCGAACGACGATACCAGCGCCTTTCCCAGTATCCTCGCGATGGCCGGACTGTTCCTCCCGAGGAGGATGGGGAGGATCGGGACTCCGGGAAACACGATCTGGATATAGGGGAGCAGGACCTCGATGGAATGCTCCTCGAGGTGCGGGATGTCATTGCGGACGATGGCTGTGCTGCAGGCGGCGAGCTCATTCGATGTTTCGATATCCACGGGCACGGTTCCCAGAGGCGTGCGGAAGGAGGTCGATTCCGAGAGAAAGACCGAGTCCTCCTCCTCTCTGTGGACTGTCGCGATGCAGATGACGCGCTCGGGAGCGCGGGAGGAAGCTGCGCTGAATCCCGCGCCGAGGAGGCGTGCGGAATATTCGTACCCCGCGTGGGGAAGAATCAATCCCGCCGCATTCCCCTTTTTTTTCGATGCTGCCTCAAGGGTTTCCCGGACGCGGGCTTCCAGTTCACCTCGTCTTTTCGGATAGAATATCCCTTCTACAATAGGTTCGCGAACCACCTGATTCCTCCCTCGAACCGATAGACAGTATACTCCTTTGGGAAAATGAATGAAAGAGTAATAAAAATTGATTGACAATACAATCAATGTAACCATACACTGTTTTTATGTACCGAATCAGGAGGAAACCAGATGAATTTTATAGAAGAATATAAAAGCCGAACGCCAAAGTGCGCTCAGGCGGCGAAACGCGCCCAGGCCATCATCCCCGGCGGCGTGGGGAGCGCCATCCAGTTCTGGGCGCCATATCCCATCTACGTAAAGGACAGCAAAGGGTCGAGGATCTGGGATCTAGACGGAAACGAATACATCGACTTCTGCATGTGCTACGCAGCCATGGTTGCCGGTCACGCAAACCCGGTCATCGCCGAGGCGATCGCGGAGCAGGCGAAACACGGAACCTTGTACGGTTTGCCCGGAGAATCAGCAACGCTCCTCGCTGAGGAGATTCAGCGGCGGTACCCGGTCATCGATATGCTCCGTTTCACGCAGTCCGGCGTAGAGGCGACCATGTACGCCGTGCGTCTTGCCCGAGCTGCCACGCATAAGCTCGGCGTTCTCAAGGTGGAAGGCGCCTATCATGGCGCGAGCGACGTTCTTCTCGCCTCCACAGGCGTTCCCACCGACACCGCGGCCGGTCCGCCCTGGCTTCCATCGACCATCGTGGAGAGTGCGGGAATCCCGGAAGGGGCCATCAAGCATACCCACATCGTACAGTTCAACGACCTCGTGAGCCTCGAGAACCAGCTGAAGAAGCACGAGGGGGAGATCGCCTGCTTCATCTTGGAACCCTGCATGACGAACGGCGGCGTGATCCCGCCTGACCCGGGCTATCTGAAGGGAGTCAGGGAGTTGACTTCGAAATACAACGTCCTCCTCATCATGGACGAGGTGAAGATCGGGGCCCGGATCGCCCCGGGCGGCGGGGTGGAGAAGTATGGAATCAAGCCGGATCTCGTGACCCTCGCCAAGGCCATCGGCGGAGGGACCTCCCTGGGCGCCTTCGGGGGGCGGAGGGATCTGATGGAGATGATCAGTCCCCTAGGTCCCGCCGTCCATTTCGGGACCTACAACGCCAATCCGCTTGTCTGCGCCGCGGGTCTCGCCTGCCTCACGAAGGTCCTCACCAAGGATGCGTACAGAGAGATGGACAGGCTGAGCGCCAAGTACGCGGCCGGGCTGCGGGAGATTATCGGCAGGCTCGGCATTCCGGCGTGCGTGACCATTGAAGGTCCGCTCGGGGGCGTGCAGTTCGTTCCCGAAATTCCGCATACGTATCGCCAGGCGAATAAATGCAACAGGAAGCTGTGGACGGAATACTGGTACGGCATGCTGTGCAAAGGCGTCATACCCATGGGAAGCGGATGGTTCGAGGAATACTCGGTATCTGCGGCGCATACCGAGAAGGACATCGACGAGACTCTGTCAAGAAGCGAGGATGTGTTTAAAGCGATCAAGAAGAACTGCCTGTAATGTGTCAATTGCATCGAGATAAAAGGAGGATCAGGGATGAATAGAAACGTAGTGGAAATCATCTCCATCGTGGTCTACCTGCTTGCGATGCTCGTGGTCGGTTTCGTCGTGTCTCGGAAGATCAAGGACAGCGACGACTACCTGGCCGGTGGAAGGAAGATGCCTCTCTGGCTCGTCACCGCCACGCTCTTCGCGACCTGGTGGTGCGGGGGAACCGTTCTGGGAGCTTCTGGCACTGCCTACCACGAAGGCTTCCATGGGGTCGTCTACGATCCGTACGGCGCAGGGCTCACCCTCGTCCTGGCCGGCCTTCTGCTCATGAAGGTCGTCCATGACGCCAAGGTGAACACCCTCGCGCAGTTCTTCTCCTGCCGGTACGGCAGTTGGGCTGCCCGGTTTTCAGGAATCGTCATGGTACCGACCTACGCGCTCTGGTCCGCGGTCCAGTGCGTGGCCATGGGCAAGATCTTCGAGGTCGTCCTTGGCTGGGACTACAACATCAGCGTTATCGTCGGGACGGCGATCATCCTCGCCTACACGATCATGGGCGGGATCCTTGCGGTGGCCTGGACCGACCTGTTCCAGGTCGGGCTCCTCCTCATCGGGCTCATTGTCATCTTCCCGCTCAGCATCAAGCTCGCCGGAGGATGGCAGGCTGTCGTGGCCGCCACCCCGCCGACCCACTTCGACTTCTTCCCCTCAAAGGGCGCGGGGATCGGAGACTGGCTGTGGTGGTGGGGAGCGCTCCTGGGCGTCGGTCTCGGAACCATGGCCGGCCCCGATCTCTACCAGAGGGCCATTGTTGCGAAGAGCGGAAAGGTGGCCAGGATCGCCTCGGTCTCCAGCGGCATCGGCTACTGGTTCCTGGGTCTCATCCCTGTCTATCTCGGGTTCGTGGGAATCACGCTCGTGAGCCAGGGAGTGCTGGACGCGAATGTGGTCAACGAGGACAGCGAGAAGATCGTGCTGCTCATCTCCCGGATCGTCCTCAACCCCGTCCTCTCCGGGATCTTCGTCGCGTCTCTCCTCGCCGCCGTCATGTCCTCCGCCGACTCCGCGATCTTCGCGACGGCAGCGGTCATGAGCAACGACCTCGTGAAGCCCCTGTACGAGAAGAGCAAGAAAAAGGCGCTCTCCGACAAGGGGCTCATCCTGACCACGCGGCTCTGCGTCCTCGCTTTCACTCTGCTTTCCCTGCTCATCGGTCTCAACTTCCCCGTGATGTACGACCTCCTGGTAGTCGGATTCCTCCTCCTCTTACATATTCTGTTCTTCCCCCTCATCCTGGGGGTTTACTGGAGGAAGGCGAACGCAATAGGCGCGATCTGGGGCATGAGCTCCGGTTTCGTCATCGCCATGGTCTGGATGATCGCGGCGGGAACACTGTATCCAAGCCCCGAGTGGATCTGGACGCTGGGACCTGGAGTGGCCTCCGGGCTCATCATGGTCATCGCCTCTCTCGCTACGCAGAAGAAGCACCCGCCGCAGCCGCTCTTCTCCACGGACGGGCGTATCCTCAGATTCGCAGAGCTCGCGGAGAAGAAGTGACCGCCGGAAAGGGAGCCCCGCTTCAGGCATCATGATCTGGGATTTCGTGGAACCGCGGCCGTTTTCCGCATAGGAAGCGGCCGCCTTCGTCTCCTCATGAAGAAGACTCCCCAGGGTTGACCTCGCGATGGGCTTTCCGTAGTATTACTTTTAGTACGACGCAAAAACGAGATAGATACCGACAGGTCCGGGAGATGGGTAGAAAAAACAAGATCGATGTTCGCAGAAAAGAGATCCTGGAGACCTGCTATGACCAGATCGAGCGGGAAGGAATCGACGGCGTCACGCTGAAGAAGATCGGGAAGCAGATGGACGTTGCCCCGAGCCTTATCATGCACTATTTCCAGAACAAGGACGAGCTGATACGCGCGCTCGTCGACTATATGCTCGAACGGATGGACTTCGTCTACATCCCCCATCTTTCGAAATTCCCGACTGCGAGGGAGCGGCTCATCTTCTTCATCGACGAAACGATCAACCTCTCCATCGCCCAGAGCGTGTCCGACGCGGTATGGTACGCCTGTTTCGCGCTCGGAATGCATAATCCGGAGATACGGGAAGGCTTCCGGAGGGCCTACGACAGAGACCTTGCCGTCAGCGAGAAGCTATTCAGGGAATTCCTCGAGGAGGAGGGAATCGAGGGGGTCGATCCCGCCATCCTCTCCGTGAAACTCATCTCCTTCGTGGAGGGACTCAACATCCTTCAGGCGACATACGGCAGAAAGGCGATTTTCACCGAGGCGATCCGGGAGCTCAGGGAGGACTTCCTCCGGGTGCTTGACAATGTCTCGCTCAAGGCGAAAACCGGCGCCGGGAAAGGCGGAACGGAGGAAGAGCGATGACCGGCGCGGAGGTGTCCGATCTGAAGCGGGCGCTCTGCGCCGAGATCGACATTCTCGCACCGGAAATCGTCTCCGTGAGCCGTTTCCTGCACGAACATCCCGAGACCGCTTTCCAGGAATACCTGGCCCACGATCATCTGACCCGTTTTGCGGCGGACCACGGGCTTTCCGTGACCCCTCACGCGTATGGGCTCGAGACCGCCTTTTTGGCGCGAGCGGGGGTCAGTGGGGAGGCGCCTGCGGCGGCGATCTGCGTCGAGTACGACGCGCTTCCGGGCATGGGCCATGGCTGCGGGCACAACATCATCGCGGCCGCGGGGTTGGGCGCCGCGGCCGTGCTCGCGGGCAAAGCGGGCGGGATGGGCGGTCGGCTCATCGTCGTCGGCACACCTGCCGAGGAAGGTGGCGCCGGTAAGGCGATCCTCGCGGAGCACGGGGCGTTCGACCATGCTGGTATTGCTGTCATGGTCCACCCCGCCTGCAGGGACGCCCGCGGAATGGATACCCTGGCGAACCGGCAGTTCCACGCGACCTTCATCGGGAAGGAGGCGCACGCCTCGGGCGCCCCATGGGAGGGAAGAAACGCACTCGACGCCGCGGTTCTTGGATACATGGCCGTGGCCGCACTGCGTCAACACCTCCCCCCGGGCGACCAGGCGCACGGGATCTTCGTCAAAGGGGGAGACAGGCCGAACATCGTCCCCCGCGAGACGGTGATGCACTGGTATATACGTTCGAAGACCTCGGCCGCCCTCGAGACACTCCGGGGAAGGATCACGGCCTGTCTGGAAGCAGGCGCCCAGGGAGCGGGCTGCGAGGTGTCCTTCTCGTTCTCGGAACACTCCTACCACGAGATGATCGAAAACCAGCCGCTCCTCGACGCATTTATCCGGAACGCCGCTCTTGTCGGAAGGGAGTATCCTGAGACCGCGCCGGATGCCGCGATCCGTGCATCTACGGATATGGGAAACGTGAGCGTGCGCGTCCCCTCTATTCACCCGCTGATCGGGATACGAGGCGCATCGGTCCCCCTGCACAGCCCCGAATTCGCCGAAGCGGCTGCATCGCCGGAGGGGGACAGGGCGGCCATTGACGGCGCGAAGATCCTCGCCATGACGGTGGCCGATTTCTGGGGATCCGCCGGACTGCGCCGTGAGATCGCGGAGGCGTTCCACGCATCGTGATCCGGTTCGCGGTCCGTGATTTTCCCGATGCACCTTGACGCTCCATGCGCCTGTTCTTATGATGGGGCGGAAAGCGACAAATCAAGGGAGAGACAGCGATGAAGAAGAGAATACATACGATGATCACCGCCTTCAGGGACGGGTTCCAGTCCGTATACGGAGCGCGTGTCCTGACCGCTGATTTTCTGCCGGCCGTTGAGGCCGCGGTGGCCGCGGGTCTCACCCACTTGGAGATCGGGGGCGGGGCGCGCTTCCAGTCCGCCTATTTCTACTGCCAGGAAGACGCCTTTGCCATGATGGATCTCATTCGGCAAAAAGCGGGTCCGGACGCCAACCTCCAGACACTGGCCCGGGGAATAAACGTCGTAGGTCTCGAGTCCCAGCCCCGCGATATCATCAAGCTTCACGCCCAATTGTTCAAGAAGCACGGCGTGACCACCATTCGGAATTTCGACGCGCTGAACGACGTGAACAACCTCATCTACTCCGGGCAGTGCATCCATGACGCGGGCCTCAAACACGAGGTGGCGGTCTCCATGATGGGCCTTCCCCCGGATATGTCCGGCTCACACACTCCTGAGTTCTATACGGGCATCCTCAAGGGGATCCTCAAGGCGGGCATCCCCTACGACTCCGTTGTCTTCAAGGACGCTTCGGGAACCGCGGTTCCCCGTACTGTATACGAGACCATCCGGAACGCGCGGAAGCTGTTGGGGAAGAGAACCAAGCTCGTGTATCACACCCACGAGACCGCCGGCATATCCATCGCCTGCTACCTCGCGGCAATCGACGGCGGTGCCGACCAGGTGGACTGCTCCCTGGTTCCTGTATCGGGGGGAACCTGCCAGCCGGACATCATGGTCCTGTATCACGCCCTCCGGGGAACCGAATACGACCTCGGCATCGATCCCAAGAAGGAACTCGACGTCGAGCGCGTGTTCACGGAGTGCATGGACAGCTACTTCCTTCCGCCGGAAGCCCTTTCGGTGGATCCCCAGATCCAGTTCTCTCCCATGCCCGGAGGCGCGCTGACCGCGAACACCCAGATGATGCGGGACAGCGACATCCTCGACAAGTATCGGGACGTTATCGAGGCCATGGAGGAGGTGATCGCGGTAGGGGGATTCGGCACGTCGGTGACCCCTGTCTCGCAGTTCTACTTCCAGCAGGCGCTCAACAACGTCATGTTCGGCAAGTGGAACCGGATCGCGGACGGGTACGGGAAGATGGTGCTCGGGTACTTCGGAAAGACCCCCGTGCCGCCGTCCCCGGAGATCGTGGAGATCTGCACGAAGCGGATGAACCTCCCGGCCACTACGGAATCTCCCCTCGAGATCAACGAACGCGACCCCAAAAAAGGAGTGAAGGCTGCCATAGCCATGCTGACCGAGGCGGGCCTGCCCGTCACCGACGAGAATATCTTCATCGCCGCAACCTGCCGTGAAAAGGGGATCCAATTCCTGCAGGGCAAAGCCCCCCTGAATATCCGCAGGAAGGGAGACGCGGCCGAAGGCGGATCCTCCGACGCGGCCGGCGGGAGCGCTGCCGGATCCGGCGCAAAGGGCGCAAAGACCGAGGCCGCGGCAGGCGCTGCCGCTGTTTTGAGGGACGTGCCTATCCTCTGCGAGTCCCAGGGACGCGTTTCCAAATGCCTCGTCAAGGCGGGAGACGCCGTGGAAGCCGGCACCCTTCTGCTGGCCACGGATTTCATGGGTATGGAGAACGACGTCTTCGCGCCCGCGAAGGGCGTTGTCCTGTCCGTCGCCGTGGCCGTGGGGGACTTTGTCCGGCCCGGCCATGAGCTGCTCACGCTCCAGACACAGGAATAGATAAACCAGCCTGCCGACCGATTCCCGACCTCACGCGCGGTTCTGGCACGGTCAGCGCCGTGTCTGCGGGCCCGCGCGGTGTAGGCCGTTTAGCGCCGCGTCAGCGAGCCCGCGGGGTGTCGGCAGGTCAGCGCGGTGACGGGCCTGGTATCGGAAGAGACCGCGGCCTGGAATTTCATATAGTGGAATAGTCTTTCAATAGATTGTTTGACCGCCTAGAAGTGTCATGATAGACTTCACCATCTTTGGTCTGATAGGAGGTCAGCATGAAAAAAAGCGCATTCCCATTGCTGGTACTTGTTTGTCTTCTCCTGATACCGGCGGCCGTGTTCGGTGCCGGCGGCAAGGAGGTGCCGGTCGTCAAGCTCGCGTTCCTGGGACCCCTTACCGGGCCGAACGCTGCACAGGGCATGGGCGCGAGAAACGCTTTTGACCTGGCGATCCGCGAAGCCAACCGCTCCGGGGCCTTTCCTTTCACGATAGAGATGCTCGCGCTAGATGACGCTTCAGATCCAGCCACGGGCGCGAACGCGGCCACCAAGGCCGTTTCCGACCCCGCTGTCGTGGCGGCTGCCGGCCATTGGAACAGCCCGGTCGCCCGCGCAACCATCCCTATCTTTCACGAAAACGGCATTCCCCTCATGATTTGGGGAGCCATCGGAACCGACCTCACCGACAAGTACGGGAGGGAGTACCCCGAGATCACGCGGAACTGTCCGAAACTGGACGCGGAGAACGAGTACCTCGCCGACATGCTCATCGGCATGGGGTACCGGACCTTCTACATCATCCATGACACCTCCTCGTACGGAGTCGACTGCCGCGATTTCATGAAGATCGCCGTCGAGAAAAGGGGAGGAACCGTGGTCGCCATCGACGGGGTGAATGTTGGAGAGAAGGATTTCATGGCCCTCCTCGCCAAGGTGAAGGAGAGAAATCCTGACGTCCTGTATTACGGCGGAATCGTCACCGAAGCCGCCCTCCTCAGGGTGCAGATGGTGAAGGCAGGGATGACGAACATCCTTTACGCCGGCATCTCCGGGCTGGCCGACGAGAAGTTCAACGAGGTTGCCGGGAGCGCCGCGGAAGGGACCGTGATCATCAAACCGGGCGACCCAGCCGTAGTCAAGGGCTGGCCCCAGTTCGTGAGCGCCTATGAGAAGGAAAAATTCTCCGAACCGATGGGCGCGTACGGGCAGTACTCCTATGACGCGGCTAACATTATCCTTGCCGCCCTAAAGCAGGTCGGCCCGGATCCCGCAAAGCTGACGCGGGCGATTCGCACAATCAGCTACGATGGACTCCTTGGCACATATCGTTTCGACGAAACCGGCCAAACGACCCTCCTCTCCAA
>CAZPZF010000004.1:37495-39560 GCA_964590705.1 uncultured Spirochaetales bacterium
CTCCATGACCCGTCTGGTGAGCCAGGACGGCGTCTGGGTGGAATGGGACAAATCCGAATACTTCGCCAAGAAGCGCGCTCTTCCCGCGCCCAAAAAATAGGACGATTCGTACCGTCCTTCCGGGGCTCCGGCCCCGGAAGGCGGACATGCAAGGAGGCTCCGCGTTGATTTCGACACTCCTCATGCAGATCAAGAACACGATCATGCTGGGCCTGCAGTATTCCCTCATTTCGATCGGATTCACGCTGTTCTTCGGAATGCTCAACGTCGTCGTATTCTGCAACGGCGGGTTTTACATACTCGCCACCTTCATCGGAACAGCCCTTCTCGGCATCCTGGTTCCTCTCACCGGAGGTCTTGCCGGAGGGTCGCCCCTCGTCTTCGGTGCGCTCGCCTTCCTCCTCCTCTTCGCCGCGATGAGCCTGACCGGCTTCGTCGGCATCCTGGTCGAACGGACGACGATCAGGCCGTTCCGAAACGCCCCCCCCGTCATGCCGATCCTCTCCACGATGGCCGTGGGGATCGTGATCGAACAGCTGCTCAAGCTGTTCTACCCTGCCGGCTCAAACCCGCAGGTTTTCCCCTCGCTGTTCCAGTCCGGGGGGGTGAGCGTCGGGGATTTCCATATCGAGACATCGGAGCTCCTGATCCTGGGAATCGCCGCCGTATGTCTGTGCCTCATGTTCCTGTTCATCAGCAGGACGAAAATCGGCTCGCACGTGGTGGCCATATCGCAGGATTTCGAGGCCGCGTCCATGGTGGGAATCAACGTCAATCGGGCGGTGAGCGTCACTTTCTTCATCGGGGCATCGCTCGCCGCGATCGCGGGATTCATGAACGGCATCTACTACACGGTCTTCAGGTACGATATGGGGACCATCGCGGGAATCAAGGGCTTTTCCGGAGCGGTCGTTGGCGGACTCGGATCGGTCTTCGGCGCCGTAATCGGCGGCTTTCTCATGGCGTTCGTGGAGACCTTTGCCGCGGGGTACATTCCCGGAGGCTCGGCCGTACGCGACGTTTTTTCCTTCGTGGTGGTGCTCATCTTCCTCATCTTCAAGCCGTCGGGCATTATCGGCGACCGGATGATGGAGAAGGTGTGACCCGGGTCCGAAAACACTTGCTTGTCGAGAGGTTTACCAGATGAACGACCGCAGATCCTTCCTTTTCTCGCTTCTCTTCCTTGCCGCGGTTTTCGCCGTTCTCGTACTGTTCATGCGGATTGAGGGGATCGTCCCCAGCATCGCACTCCTCGCCGGCTGCGGCGTCGCGGCCTTCCTGCTGAGAAAGACCCGCGTATTCGCCCAGGTGAGGGCGGGTTTCTCGCGCAGGAATCAGCGAGGCATTTCCGCCGCGCTCCTGGTCCTTTCCCTGGCGTTGCCCCTGTTCTTTCTCCGGAACCACTACTATATCCATATCTTCACCCTCTCCCTTATCTACGTTCTCTCGGCCGTAGGTCTCAATATGCAGGTCGGGAGCACGAACATGGTCAATTTCGCGCAGGGGGCCATGTTCGGCGTGGGCGCCTACACCTCTGCGCTTCTCTCCGTCAATCTCGGGGTTTCTTTCTGGCTCTCCTTTCCCGCAGCCATCGTCACGACCGGGATCATCGGGTTTCTCATGGGCGTGCCGACCCTCAAGACCCGCGAATTCCACCTCTCGCTCGTGACGATCGCTTTCGCCTACATCGCGTTTCTTCTGGTTCTCAACATGCGGTGGACTGGCGGCGCGGACGGGGTTGCGGGAATACCGAAACCGACGATCTTCGGCGTCCAGATCTTTCGCGCGCTCCGCCTGGGCTCAGTTCGTCTCCCCTGGTTCTTCTTCTATTATTATCTCGTCCTGCTTTTCGTGATTCTCGGGATCGTGTTCGCCGGCCGTATCCATCGGAGCTGGATCGGTCTGGGGTGGAACGCGATCAGGGAGGACGAGATCTCGTCCAAATGCTACGGGATGAATATCAGGCACCTCAAGCTTATGGCCTTTTTCATCGGTTCCCTGTACGCGGGCGCGTCGGGGGCCCTGTACGCGCATGTCGCGGGAGTCTTCTGCACGGAGGGGATGG
>CAZPZF010000004.1:39570-43800 GCA_964590705.1 uncultured Spirochaetales bacterium
CTTCTCATGGTCTGCATGGTGATCCTTGGGGGAATGGACAATATCGCCGGTGTCGTTCTCGGAACAGTCCTTCTCGTGATCATCCCGGAGAAGTTCCGCGCGTTCGAGGATTTCCGCCTCCTGTTCTACGGGATCATCCTCATCCTGATGCTCCTGTTCAGGCCGCAGGGACTTCTCCCTAAAAGGGTGCGCGCGTATCGGCATGACGAGGAGGCCCCCAATGAATGAAAACCTCCTTCTGGACGCCCGATCCATCGTCATGAGCTTCGGCGGGCTCAGGGCGCTGAACGAGGTCGATGTCTGCGTTCGTGAAAATGAGATCCTGGGGCTGATCGGCCCCAACGGTTCCGGAAAGACGACCTTTTTCAACATCGTGACCGGAATCTATCGACCGACTTCGGGCAGCCTCCGTTTTCGCTCAGAGGAGATCGGTGGTCTCTCACCGCAGGAGATCGCGGGCAGGGGGATCCTCCGTACCTTCCAGAGTTCGCGCCTCTGGCTGGAACTTTCCATTGTGGACAATCTCCTTCTCGGGATGTGGATGAAGAGGAAGACTCCCTTCCTGAAATCCATCTTCCTGCCGCGCCGGCTGCAGGCGGAGTATTCCGAGAAGATCGACCAGGCGCTGGAGATCCTAACGATATTCAACCCCGAACTTTCGGCAGGCAGGTACCGTCAGGTGAAGGAACTGCCGCTGGTAGACAGACGGAGGGTCGAGATCTGCCGCGCACTGCTGGCGGATCCGGTACTGCTTCTCCTTGACGAACCGGCCGCGGGAATGGATCCCTCCGAAACGAGAGAACTGATGACGGACATACGGAAGATGAAGGAGAGGGTCTCCTCCCTCTCGGTCATTGTCATCGAACATGACATGGACGTCATCTCCGATATCGCGGAGCGGGTCGTCGTATTCAATTTCGGAAAAAAGATCTCCGAGGGGCCCTTCTCCGAAATCAGGAGAAACGCGGAGGTCCGGGAGGCTTACCTGGGAAAAGGATACGCAGATGCTTGACTTGTCGCATGTGTTTACCAGTTACGGAAAGGTGAAGATGCTTTCCGATGTTTCGCTCCGCGTCGAAGCGGGGGAGATCGTATGCCTCCTGGGATCCAACGGCGCGGGAAAGAGTACGACGATCAAGACCATCCTCGGCTTGGTCAAACCGGATTCCGGAATCATCACTTTCCAGGGGGAGAGGATAGACGGCATGGGGACCCATCTAATCGTCAGGAGGGGGATCTCGATCGTGCCCGAGGGAAGAAGGCTGTTTCCCAAGATGACGGTGGGTCAGAACCTGGAAATCGGGCTCTACGATGACGAACGGGAGCGGGGAAGGGCCGAGAGCCTTGCGCGAGTGTACTCCCTCTTTCCCCGTCTGCGGGAGCGGCATGAACAGACAGCCGGAACGCTGTCCGGCGGCGAGCAGGCCATGCTCTCCATCGGAAGGGCCCTGATGCAGCGGCCTGCGCTTATGATCCTCGACGAACCGTCCTTCGGACTCGCCCCTGTGCTGGTGGAGGAGTTCTACGACACGATAACAGCCATCCGGAAGGCGGGAACCACCATTCTCCTCTCGGAGCAGAATGCGGGCAAGGCCCTCTCCGTCGCGGACAGGGGCTATGTCCTCCAGAAGGGGGTGATCGTGGACGAGGGGGATACAGCCGCCCTTCGGAAAAGCGAGATCGTGCGGAAAGCGTATCTAGGCCAATGATCGGGGTTCCAGCCGATCAATCGTACCCGCGTCACCCCTTCCAGGCGCTCAATTCCTCGTGGATCCTCGGCAGCCACTCCATGATCCGGATCCTCTGCGGGCAGGCTTCCTCGCACCGGCCGCACCGTACGCAGTTGTCCGCGCGCTTGCTCTTCGAGAGAAAGCGGTTATAGGCCATGCCGACGATGTTCAAGTCGTTGTACATCACCCGCTCGTTGTACATCTCGAGGATGTCGGGTATCGCCACCTCGTTGGGGCACGGCATGCAGTACTGGCACGCCGTACAGGGGATGGGCCGGAGAGTCCGGAACGCCTCGCGCAGCTTCCCGTAGACAGACTTGTCCTCGGGTGATAGAGCTCCCGCCCGCGCGGTTTCCGCAATCTCGATATTCCTGTCGACCTGTTCGGGACGGCTCATGCCTGAAAGGGCTGTGGAAACCTCGGAACGATCCCATACCCAGGCGAGGGCGGCACGAACCGGATCCGGGCCCGAAGGGAGCTTTTCCATGATAGCCCGCACAGCGGGAACGGGGGGCCGGGCGAGCTGGCCTCCCCGCAGGGGTTCCATGACGATGATTCCGAGGCCGCGCGCGGCCGCGAATTCGAGCCCCTCCGTGCCAGCCTGAAAGTTCGTGTCCATGTAGTTGTACTGGATCTGGCAGAACTCCCAGACATCGTGAGATTCCACGATGGTCTTGAACAACAGGAGGGTGTCATGGAAGGAGAAACCGATAAGCCCCTCCTTCTTCGCCTTGACCGCCTCCTCGATCACGTCGAATTTGAGAATCGTCCGGTAATACGGCTCGTTCAGGGCGTGGAGGAGGTAGAAGTCGATGTGATCGGTTGCGAGCTTGGACAGCTGTTTCTCGAGAAAGGTCCTGAAATCGGCTTTCTTCTCCAGAAGCCACGAGGGTGATTTCGTGGCCAGCATCACCTTCTTTCGATATCCGTCCCGGAGGGCCTTCCCGACAACGATCTCGCTGTTCCCCTTGTGATACCCCCACGCGGTGTCCACATAGGTGACCCCGCGGTCGATCGCGCCGCGGATCATCGAAACGGCGAGCTTCTCGTCGATGTCCTCCGGATTCAGGCTGCGCTGGGGAAGGCGCATGGCGCCGAAGCCCAGGATGGAGACATCGATTCCCGTATTTCCCACTTTTCTGTACTGCATGTCTCCATTGTACCGAAGGAGCGGGTGAGGCGCAACCCAGGCCGATGGTTACGGCAGGTCGCCCCGACCCGGTACAGCCCCGAAGCTTCCCGCTTGACAATGGCTCCTGCGGCGAAAAGAATGGGCCATCATGGTGGATTGCCGGAAAGGAGGCGGGAATGATCACGTTCCTGGTAAAGTTGATCTGTCGATTCTGCGGTTTTATCCGGGGAGAGGCCTGGCGGCATTCACGGCCCGTCGAGGGGAACTCGATCGTGATGCCGTTTTCCGAGAAGATCTGGTGGGCCTACAAGTATCTCGTGCGGCCCGTCGAAAGGGAGGAACGGGGAAGCAACATCGAGGAGTTCTTTCACACCCAGGATCTCTCCTTTGCCGTCGATGACGGTTTTGTCGAGGAGGGAAGCCTGACCATAGGCGCGGGAGGCGATATCCTCAACTCACAGGGGATCCTATGGGAAAACACAGGTCATCTGTGGGACGAGGTGCGCGATTTTTACCTGAGAAACGATATCGTATACGCGAATCTGGAAGCTCCGATCGTTCCCTCGCGCCCCCCCCTCTACCTGGGGAAGGGGATCGTCTCCTCTCCCCGGATGAACGGCTCGGTCGACATGTTCGAGCGCATCACGGACAACGGACGGGGGGTGAATCTCTTCTCAACCGCGAACAACCACTGCCTCGATATGGGGGAGGAAGGGCTTTCCGCAACACTCGATTTCCTCGATTCCCGGGGGTACCCGCACTTCGGCACGGCGAGATCCCCTGAGGAGCGGGACACCCCGCTCCTCGTCGAGCGTAACGGCATACGGATAGGTTTCATCGCCTGGACCTTCGGGACCAACCTGGCGAAGGTCCCGGAGGACAAGCCATGGCTCGTGAACAGCCTCCGTCTCAACAGGCCGGAAACGGACATTTCGCCCATCGCCGGACAAGCTGATAAGGCACGCGCGGCTGGGGCTGATATCGTGATCGCCTGCCTCCACTGGAGCCTCGAATTCGAGTCTTTTCCCATCCGAAACGTCATCGAGACGGGGCATCGGATCATCGAAAGCGGGGTTGATGTGATCATCGGCAACCACGCTCATGTGGTACAGCCGATCGAGCGGTATACGGTTCCCGGCGCCGCGGGAAAACCAGGTCGAAACGGACTCATCATCTACGCGCTCGGCGACCTCGTCTCCAACCAGCGCTCCGCGGTCAACTCCCGCTTCGGCGCCCTCGCCCGCATCCGGATATCCCGTGGGAGAATCGGGGGAGAGCGCCACGTCAGGGTGAGTTCCTTATCCGTGCTGCCCACGTACCACCTCGCCAAAATGGAAGGAGGAAGGTGCGTCGATTTCCGCCTCCTCG
>CAZPZF010000005.1:0-9896 GCA_964590705.1 uncultured Spirochaetales bacterium
GCGTCGATGATCATCGAACTGTCCGTCGCGTTCTTTCCCGCCGTGTACCTGAACTGCTGGATCGGCTGTATCGAGTAGGTGAGCAGGGCCTCCTTCCACGACTTCATGCCCGGATGAGTCCAGTCGCCGTAGATCCGCTTCACGCTCGCGATTCCGTACTTGGCCACTTCGGACAGGAGTCCCTCGATGATGGAGGGCTGCGTGTTTTCCGCGTCGATGAGCACGGCCAGCTTCGGCTGGTCCGTCGTTTTCTTCGTATTCATGATGATACCTCTGATTTGTTGTGTTTTTTTCGGAACAGCCACACCCGGTGGATCCTCGCGTTGCGGGAAAAATCGAAGGGGATGGTCTGTCCGGTGATTTCCTCTCCGGTGAGGAAGGGGATAACCGCATCAGCGTCAAGGGAAAATCTGCGGTAGTTCGTCGAGAAGAGGATCGCGCCCGCGTCCGAGAGTCTCGCGGCAGCGGCGGTCAGGAGCGCCACGTGGTCTTTCTGGACGTCGAACGCGCCTCTGCGGTCCTTCGAGTTCGAGAAGGTGGGGGGGTCGATGAAGATGAGGTCGTAGACGCCCCTGTCGACTGCGAGCCACGGAAGGACGTCCGCGCGCACGAGCCGATGCGAAGGGCCGCGGGGATCGATCCCGTTCTCCCGGAAGTTCTTCTCCGCCCACGCGAGATAGGTCGGGGACGCGTCGACGGTCACCGACTCCGAGGCTCCCCCCAGAACCGCGTGGACCGTGGCGGTTCCCGTGTACCCGAACAGGTTGAGAAAGCGCTTTCCCCTGGCCATCGAGCCGATCAGCTTCCTTGTGTCCCGATGGTCGAGGAACAGCCCCGTGTCCAGGTAGTCGGTGAAGTTGACCAGGAAGCGGCACTCACCCTCCCGCACCTGGCGCAGCTCCCCACCGTGCCCGGAAGCTCCGTACTGGTTCTTGCCGCGCTGCCTCTCGCGCGTCCGGAAGAATACTACGTCCCTGTCGAAACCCCTCCGTTCCCTGATCACGGCAAGCGCCTCGTTCCGCCTTCTCTCCGCGTCGACCGGGTCAACCGTTTTCGGAGGCGCGTATTCCTGCACGACGATCCAGCGGTCCTCGTAGAGATCCACGGCAAACGAGTACTCAGGCATATCCGCGTCGTAGAGCCGGTAGCAGGTGACCCCGCGGCCCGCCGCCTCCTTTGCAAGGAGCTTCCTGTTCTTCCTGAGCCGGTTCTCGAACATCCGCGCCCCCGGGGAATCCGCGAGGGAAGGAGCCTCGCGCGTCCTGAAGGCGTACCGATCCTCGAGGAGGAACTGGGCAAAGGCGCACTCGATCGGACCGTTGTACAGGATGTTCACCTTGACCGCCCTGAGGGCGATGGTCTTGGAGAGTTCGCGGTCGCCCACGAGGAGGCCCGCTTTCCATCCGGGGAATTCCCGCAGGAGAGTCTGTCCCATTCCGCGGTACAGGGCGGAGATCCCGTCTTCGGAGCCCAGCCGCCGGCCGTACGGGGGGTTGGAGCAGAGGAATCCTGCGGGACGACCGGCCGATGGGACCTGATCCTCGGGAGCCGGGGTCTGCCTCATCGGAGCCGAGTCGGCCGCGACGCTCCGGCCGTCGTTCCCTTTTCCGCCGCCCTCGGCGCCGGCCCGGAGCGCCGCGACCCGCCTCCCGGCTGATTCGTAGGAGCCGGTCTCGACGAGGATCACGTCCCGCAGGCCGATGGCCGTGACATTACCGATGGCTGATGCGACTGCTTTCGAGTCGATGTCGAAACCGAAGAACGAAGGTTTCCGGTTCCCGATCCGCACGAGGCCGGTCCGTTTCATCTCAAGCCCTTCCCGGAGGATCCTCTGCCAGACGGCTGGCTCATGCCCCTTCCACTTTCCGAATCCCCAGGTTCTCCGGAAGATCCCCGGCGGGATTCCCGCGGCCATGAGCGCTCCCTCGATCAGGATGGTACCGGAACCGCAGAACGGATCGACGAGGATGGAGCCGGGTTCCGCCTGGTGCCAGCCGAGCCGGAGGAGCATGGCCGCCGCAAGGTTCTCTTTCAGGGGCGCGTCTCCCCGCGTCCTTCGGTACCCCCTGCGGTACAGGCCTTCCCCGGAAAGGTCGATCGAGGCCGAGGCCAGGTCGTGGCGGACGACGAAGGCGATCCGTATTCCCGGATCGTCGGTGTTCACGGTTGGGCGTCTGCCGGATCGGTCCCTGAACCTGTCCGCGATACCGTCCTTGATCTTCAGCGCGGCGTACGAGGCGTTTTTCAGGGCGCTCTGCGCGATCGATCCCGAGACCGCGAAGGTCGTATCCGGTCCGAAATGCTCCTCCCACGGAGTCTCCCGCGCGCCTTCGTAGAGCTCTTTCTCGGTTCCTGCGGGAAAGGAGGCGATAACCGCGAGTACCCTTCCGCCGATCCGGCTGTGCAGACAGACCCGGTACGCCGTTTCGAGGGACGCGGAGAAGTGGACCCCCCCTGGGGTTTCCTTGGTTTCGGCGGCTCCGAGGGAGGCAAGTTCCCCGGCGAGCAGGTCTTCGGTATTTCTTGGCGATGTGGCGAAAAAGGGCTGGATACGGGTCATCGATTGCCCACAGTATACCCCATGGCCGGATTCTAGACAATCGTTCCGCGCATCCCGCCTCCGGTTGACACGCGGTGTTTCTATGGTCAGTACTGGCCTCGATCCTTCCGAAAAACCGCACCAGGAGGCCCCCGATGATCTGGAATCCCGCGGCTGAAACCATGAATCCGGACGAACGGAGGGCGCGGCAGCTCGACTCCTTCCGGAAGCTCGTCAAGACGGTTTACGAGCGGGTTCCCTTCTATCGGGGCAAGCTCGACGCCGCCGGGTTCCGGCCGGAGGATCTCCGCACCCTCGAGGACGTGTCCAGGCTTCCCTTTACCACAAAGGACGAGTTGCGTGAGACCTATCCCTTCAAACTGCTCGCCGCGCCCCGCGAGGAGATCGTCGAGATCCACACCTCTTCGGGAACCACCGGCACCCCGGTTCTCGGCGCGTACACGAAGGCGGATATAGACCTGTGGTCCGAATCCATGGCCAGGACCCTCGCTCTCGCGGGAGCCGACCGCGGGGACATGGTTCACAACGCCTTCGGGTACGGATTGTTCACCGGAGGACTCGGCGTCCACTACGGCGCGAGGAAGATGGGCCTCAGCGTCGTTCCCATCTCATCTGGGAACACGAAGCGCCAGATCATGATCATGCGCGATTTCAGGGCGACCATCCTCGCGTGCACCCCGTCGTACAGCCTCTACCTCGCCGAGGTCGCGAGGGAGGAGGGGATCACGCCCGGCGATCTCGCCCTGAAGGCCGGGATCTTCGGCGCTGAGCCCTGGAGCGACACCATGCGGGTCGAGATCGAGAAGAGTCTGGGAATCAAGGCGCACCACAACTACGGACGCACCGAGATCATCGGGCCGGGAGTCTCGGCCGAATGCGGACAGCAGGACGGCCTGCACGTGAACGAGGATCTGTTCTACCCCGAGATCATCGATCCGAAAACCGGGTCGGTCCTCCCCGACGGGTCGCGCGGGGAACTCGTACTGACGACCCTCACGAGAGAGGGGACACCCCTCCTCAGGTATCGGACAAGGGATATCACGTATCTCACGAGGGGCGCATGCCCCTGCGGAAGAACGACGGTGCGGATGCACCGGCTCCTCGGCAGGACCGACGACATGCTCATCATCCGCGGCGTGAACGTCTTCCCCTCCCAGATCGAGCAGGTACTCATGAGGATCGAGGGAACGGAACCGCATTACCAGATCATCGTGGACCGGGGACGCGCCAATCTCGACGAACTCGAGGTCGACGTGGAGGTGCGCGAAGATGTCTTCTCGGATGAGACCCGTGTCCTGGAGGGACTGCGGGATACCATAGAGGACGCCCTGAAGAGCAGCCTCGGAATTCACGCGCGGGTGCGGCTCGTGGAACCGAAGAGCATCACGCGGAGCGAGGGGAAGGCGAAACGGGTCATCGACAAGCGGGTCCTGTGACGCCGACGCCATCTTTGAGGAGGAACGGGAGATGAAACAGATCTCTGTGTTTTTAGAGAACACGAAGGGAAGGCTCGCCGAGGTGACGGGGATCCTCGGGAGGAGCGGAATCAATCTCCGGGCCCTTACCGTCGCCGATACGGCTGACTTCGGGATCGTCAGGATGGTGGTCAACGACCCGAAGCACGCCCGCGCCGTCCTTGAGGACGCGGGGTTCACGGTCAAGGAGACCGAGGTGATCGGCGTCGAGGTGGAGGACCGGCCCGGCGGTCTCGCCGCTGCCTTCGACCTCTTCGCCGCCCGCGGGGTCAATATCGAATACGTCTATACCTCGCTGGAGAATTCGAAGAACAAGGCCGTCGTCGTCTTCAAGGTCGAGAACCTCGAACACACCCTGGCGATCATCAAGGAAAACGGGATTCCGACTGTCTCCGGATTCTAAACCGGGCCGCGGGCGGGGCGCGCCGCCGGGCCGCGCCGCCGATAGCTTCTCCCGCCGACAGGGCAGACCACTGGGCCGCGTCGTAAGGCTCAGGACTCCTCCGATCCGCCCGCCGCTGCCTCTGGTTCATACCCGATGAATCCTGCGAAGTCCCTCGAGAAGGCCATCGGCAGCATGATGGCGATGAGGACAACGAACGAGAGGCTGATCACCCATTTCAGCGGAAAGAACTCGCCGAGGATGCCGCCGAACGCCATTGCGATCGGGGTCAATCCCGCGGAGAGAGTCTCGAGGAGGCCGAAAACCTTACCGCGCATGTGCTGGGGAACCTGCAGCTGCAGGACCGTCTGGATGAACACATTGACCACGGCGTTGCACAGGCCGCCGGCCAGGGAAAGGGCGCACATAAGCGGGAAAATCGATGAAAGGGGAAGGGCGGTCCACAGGGCGGCCATGAGCAGGGCCGCGGCCGTGAAGATCCCGAATCGCCTGTTCGCGGGAATCCTGACGGCGGAGACGAGAATCATCCCCATGATCATCCCCAGGGTGAGACAGGCCATGAGGAGGCCGTATTTCCCCGCGCCGAGGGCTTCGTTCCTCTGGAACAGGGGGAGGATCAGGATGAAACCGATGCTCGCGAAGAAGTTGATGAACGCGGCGCTGATGTAGAGGAGGCGCAGTCCCTTGCTCTTCCAGGCGTATTCGAATCCGCTGCGAAGATCGGCCAAAAAATGAGACGTGACGCCGCGGGCGGGAAGCCGAGGTACCTTGATGAAGACCTCGGTCAAGGCCGATAGGAGATAGGAGACGCCGGTCGTGAGGAACAGAACGGGAGCTCCCGCGAGCATATAGAAAAAACCGCCCGCGGAATTTCCGATCAATCCGGCGCCGGCCCTGATCATGGAAAACGCGGAGTTCCCCTTCATCAGATTATCCCTGTGGACAATGTCGGGGATGACGGAGGCGACCGCCGGTCCGAACAGGGAGGCGCACAGGCCGATGACGATTCCGGCGGCGAACACCATCCATACTTCGAGGATCCCCAGAATGGCGAAGACCCCTATCCACACGACGAAAACGCCGCGGATGACGTCCATGCCCACGATGAGCCATTTCCGGTCGCTCCTGTCCACGAGGACGCCGCCCAGGGGGGAGAACAGCACGCGGGGAAGGGTGGACGCGGCCATGAGCGTTCCCATGAGAGCCGTCGAGCCCGTGACCGCGAGGATCCAGAACCCGAGGGCGATCTCATAGACGGTGTCCCCCAAGGCGGAGACGAGGTGCCCCTGCCAGAGGAGGAGGAAATTCCTGTTCCAGAGTCTCACCCGCCCAATCGTCCCGGCTTTCGGTTTTTCCTCCCCAGCAGCCGTTTCCGGCCGCGCGGATACCGTTTCCGTGTCCCGCATCTCCAGCCCTCCATAAAAAAGTCGCTTGTGTTGATATGAAAACAGTACTGAGAGAGTTGAGGAAAGTCAATGAAAATATTAATATTATTGAATCTATAATTAATATAATTGATATTATTGTTCGATTTTTATAACAGACCACGATTCGGAAGAGGAAGGGCTCTAGAGGGAAGCCAGGACGCTCCGGCGTGCCGCCCGGATCTTGCGGATTTCCGTGTATGCTCTATACTATACGTGATATGAAAAGAAACACCCATGCCATCCTCGCCGGCGCGGCCATGATCCTCTCCCTCGTGTGCGTCGGCTGTTCCAGTCTGGGCGGCGTGTCCTCGAGAACCGAGGGGTATTCCGCGGGGTACATGCAGAAGGAGATGGCCGCGGACGAGTACGCGCGCGCTGACTCCGCTCCGATGGCACCCATGGCGGCGCCGGCCCCTTCGGCTCCCGCTACCGGGTTAGGCGGGTTCGCGCGGGCGGCCGGGGAATCGGCGGCCATGGACCAGGATGGCGGAGCGGTCGCCTCGAACCAGACCGCCCAGCAGGGTAGTTCCGAGGAGACCGCTGCCCGCAAGAGGGTTTATTCGGGCTACGCCGAGCTGGTCGTCGAATCCGTGGAAAAGACGAAACAGGTCATCATGGATACCGCCCTCGAGACGGGCGGGTATATAGAGGCCGTTTCAGAGCGATTCGTCGTGATCCGCGTTCCCGTGGAACGCTTCGCTGACGTGTTCGCCGGCATCCTGCTCCTGGGCACGGTCCGTAGACAGTCGGTGGAAACGGTCGACGTGACCGAAGCGTTCACCGACCTGTCGACCAGACTCTCCATCGCGCAGAAGACGCGGGAGAGGCTGTACGCCCTCCTCCAGAAGACCGAGTCGGTCCAGGAGAGGCTTAACATCCTACGGGAGATCCGGAGGCTGACCGAGGAGATCGAACGGATCGGAACGACGCTCGCGGCGCTCGAGAAGAGCATCGCGTTCTCGCGGATCCAGGTTTCTCTCATCCCCAGGATCGAGGAGGAACCGACGCTCCGCGGCGAGATTCCCTTCCCGTGGATCGCGGATCTAAATCCCCTGTATGCGAGCGCCTCCGAACTGAAACCGAAAACCGAGATACGTCTTTCCGAATCCTTTGCCGTCTTCACCGGGCTTTCGTACTTTGGCGCGGAGAGTGCCGACGGCACCCGAGTGAGGATCACATCCCGGGAGAATGCGCCGAAGGGGGACGCCTTGTTCTGGCAGAAAGCCCTTCTCCATCACCTGCGCCCCTTCTACCGGACCGCCGAGGCGGTCGAGGGAGCCGCCGGCACATCGGGATTCCGGGGGGCTGTCTTTACGAGCAAGGACCGCGAGCCCTACACGTACCTGGTGGCTGTCTGGATCTCCGGGAATTCGATCGTGGTTGCGGAGGCGTTTTTCCCGAACCGGGCGGCGCGTGACGCCCATTACCAGAGCATCGTGGAAGCCCTGGAAGCCGCGGAGGTGGGAAAATGAAAAGGAACGCCGCAGCCGTCATCATCCTCCTCTTTTCCGCCGGGGCCCTTTGCGGTCCTGCGCCTCTCCGCGCCGAGTCATTGGCCTACACGATCAAGGGAACGATCCTCGTCGCAGATCGTGAGGCAGCGGCCGAGGCAGTCTGTTCCTGGGCCGAAGGTCACGGCGGGTACTTTATCGTGCGGTCTACGGACCGGATCGTGCTCCGCTTCTCCGCTTCCGCCGTCGGGGAGTTCCCGAAATTCCTCGAGTCCCTCTCCGAGGAGATACCGGAATTGAACCAGCAGGCCGTCGATCTCCTCTCCCGGATCCTCGAGCTGAAGTCCGGAATCGCGGCGAGGGAGGAGATCCTCGCCAAGAACCTCTCGTACCTGGATGGCGCCGACGTGAAGGGAACCTTGGCGATCGAGAAGGAGGTCAATTCCCTGATCAGGGAGATAGAGACACTCAAAGGGACGCTTCGAAAGGCGGAAACGGATGCCCGGCTTGCGTACGCGGATATCCATCTCTCCTTCGTGTCCCGCGACCTGCCTGAAAAGATCCCCTCCTCCTTCCCGTGGATCAATACCCTCAACTTCTACAGCTTCATCCAGGGAGGGCCGTGATGGAACAGAGGCGGATGAGTACCAGGAGAGGATCCCTCGCGGAAGTACGGCGCGGCCGCGTGCAGGTATCAGCCCGAGCGCGCCAGATCGCCCTCCGGGCAGGCACGCTTGCGGTCGCAGCGCTCGCCCTGTTCCTGGCGGCCTGCGTCACGATACGGATAGACGAACCGTCCGGTTTCGCGGTTTCCTCGAACGCAGGCGGCCGCTTTAAAGCGGTCAGCCCCGAGGGGGTGCTTTTCGCCGTGCGAACCGAAGAGAACTATCCCGAAATGGACGCTGCCTTCTGGCGGGAGGCGGTGAAGACCCAGCTCGTCACCGAGGGATACGTGATTCTCACGGGACCCGAATCGATAGAGGCGTCCGGAAGGGAGGGATTCCTCGTCGAATGGGGCGTACCGTTCCGGAACGACACCTATGTGTACCTGACCGCGGTCATTCCCGCGGGTAAGACCCTCTACATCTGCGAGGCCGGAGGTCCGCGGCTCCTGTACGAGGAGTACCGCGACGCGATTTACGCGAGCATCCGGAGTCTCGCGATAGGGGCTGGGGCGGAGGTCGACTAGCGAGGAAGACCCGATGGAACAGAAGCAGCAGGAATTGAAAACCTTTGTCATCGATACCAACGTCTTCATCCACAAGCCGGATGCGGTCCTCTCGTTCAAGGACAACGAGGTCGTTGTCCCGCTCTGGGTCCTCGAGGAACTCGATTCCCTGAAGACGTACAGCGACGAGCGGGGGAGGAACGCGAGACACGCCATACGGTTCCTCGACGAGATCGGCAAGCGAGGGGATATCCACCGAGGCGTTCGCTTGGAAAACGGGTCGATCCTCAAGGTGGCCCTCAGCCACTCGCAGGATATCCCAACGGACATGCTCAAGGATTCGGTCGACAACAAGATCATCCTGACCGCCCTTTCCCTGCATCGGCAGGGAAAGAAGGTGTTCTTCGTTTCAAAGGATATCAACGCGCGGGTGAAGGCGACAGCCCTCGGGCTCAAGGCGGTAGATTACGCAAAGCAGACCGTCGACTTCCACTCCCTCTACTCCGGTTTCCGCGAACAGGTCGTCTCCCAGGGGGTGATCGGCGAGATCCTCTCCATCGGAAACGTCACATGGCAGGAAGAGCTGCGGCCAAACGAGTTCGTCATCCTCCGGGAGAAGGAGTCGGACATCTCCATCCTCGGAAGGTGGAAACCCGACCTCGACCGGCTCTGCCTGGCCGGGAAAGGATTCGAGTCGGCGAGCGGGATCCGCCCGCTGAACGACCAGCAGACCATGGCGATGGAGCTCCTCCTCGATCCGACGGTTTCCCTCGTGAGCCTCGTCGGCAAGGCGGGAACCGGTAAAACGCTGCTGGCGATCGCCTCCGGGCTCAAGAGCGTCATCGAGGACGAAGCCTATTCCCGGGTTCTTGTGACCCGGCCGGTGATTCCCATGGGCAAGGACATCGGGTTCCTTCCCGGCGACAAGGCGGAAAAGCTGTCGCACTGGATGCAGCCCCTGTTCGACAACCTCGATTACATCCTTTCGGTCTACAAAAGATCGAACATCAAGAGCGCAGACTCCTTGATTTCGAACCGATTGATCGAAATCGAGGCGCTGACCTATATCCGCGGCCGCAGCCTTCCCAACCAATACATCATCATAGACGAGGCGCAGAACCTAAGCCCCCATGAAATCAAGACGATCGTGAGCAGGGCGGGAGAGGGGAGCAAGGTGATTCTGACCGGGGATCCGTACCAGATCGACAGCCCGTACCTGGACTCCAACTCGAACGGCCTCACCTATCTCGTGGAAGCCTTCAAGGGACAGAAGCTATTCGGGCATGTCACCCTGCAGAAATCGGAACGCAGCGAGCTGGCGGAGCTCGCCGCGGAATTGCTCTGAGGATACCCGCCGACGGTTGTCCCAGCGGCCGGATTCGGGGGACACGGGGCTGCCGCCGTCGAGAAAG
>CAZPZF010000005.1:9906-15856 GCA_964590705.1 uncultured Spirochaetales bacterium
TAATGATACGAGGTACGTGGAGGTATTGATATGGCGAAAAAAAGCGGGAATGCCGGATCGGACAACGCGAAACCGGGGCATGAGGAAATCAAGAAACGGGCCCAGGAGATCTACGAGGAACGTGTACGGAAAAACGCGCCAGGGAATGAGGAGTCGGACTGGTTGAAAGCAGAGCAGGAACTGTGCGCAAAGATGGTTCGGAAAAAGAAATCTTCCTCGTAACGACTCGAAAATCAATGCCCTCCAAGGAATCCGCCGCGGCGAAAGCAGGATCTGCCCGGGGGAAAGTTTTCCGTGGATGATCGAATTTCCCCCGGAATATAACTCAATGGAATAATGTTTTTCCTTGGAAAAATTTCTCGAACCCTTGCGACGGCAAAAAAAAATACTATATTTAACGCTATGAGTGAGATCCGATTCTGTGTCAGATGCGGGAAAATACTCGAGGAAGAGTACCTGTTCTGCCCCTATTGCGGCTCCGAACAGAACGCCACCGATCTTCTTGAAGACATTCTCGAGGAACCGTTTGAAAAAATGGAGCGGATCGTGCAGAAAAACGCCATAGAACGGCTTCAATTCATCGAAGAACAGCTGAAAACCCTCGAAATCGAACTCAACGGTTTCCTTCTTACCACACGCCGAGCCTGTTGACCCGTACGCTGATCGCTTTTCGGGCTCGGGCTCGCCTTTCCCGAAGCCTCGGACAGTGGCGCGGGAAAACTCGTACCATTTTTACAATCTTCGTGACAGGGGCCATCTTTTGCTGAATATCTGATCATATGGTGCCGACATTTATGAGTGGTATGAAACGGTGTTTTATTCTCTTTTGGACGCTGATCGGCCTCTCGGGGGTCTTCGGGAACGTGACCTTTTCGGGGCTCGATCTGGCAGAGCCGGGGACCCTCCTCTTCAGGGCGGATGCCGATTCACCGGTATACGGACCCTACGGAACGCTTTTCAGCGCCGATCTCGAAAAGCGGAGGATGTATCAGCTTACCTTCTTTCCGGAAGGGGTGATGTACCTTCGCGAGACAGGGCAGCTTCAGATACAGAACCGGTTCGGGGTCTTCCGAACCGACGCGAACCTTGCCGGCATGTCCCCCGTTTCCTCCTTTCCCTCCTTCGCGACGGGGAGGGAGGTGCAGGATGGAAAAATCGTCGTCGTGACAGCCTCTCCCGACGGGAATTATCTCATCTATCAGAAACCCGTTTCCCCCGGATACGCGGATCTCATGCTCTTCGACCTCAGGAACGGGGTCGAGGTCCTCGTCACAAAGAGGGTGAAACTTTCCTACTCCGATTCAGGCGCCCTGTGGTCGCAGGACTCCCGCTTTTTCGTCTACTGCAAGGACGACAAGTTGTTCTACTACTCCGTCGACCAATACCGGGAACGGCGGGTGATCGCCGAGGAGTTCCGAAAACTGGGCAGGGGGAGGATCGCGAATCTCCAATGGGCAGCCGACGGCAGGCTCTATCTCCTGTCCGGATCCCTGGTCTATCAGATCATGAGCGCCGAGTTCTTCACCCGCTCCCTCTATTCCGACCTTCTCCAGATCGGAAAGATCGTGGGCAAGATCCCGTTCGATTTCGATCCGAATTTCGACCGTTTCTGGATCTCTCCGGACGGCACCAAGATCATCCTCGACAAGGGCGGAAGGAACATCCTCTTCTACTTCCTCTCCGAGGACGATTTCTCCTCCGCGGGATCTGAGACCTCGCTGCCGTACCTGTACCTTCCCCGGAATACGAGGATCCTCGATGTCCTATGGACCGCGTCGGATACCATCACGGTGCTAACCGGCAGCGTACGGAACAAGGCCGATTCGACGGGCGTCTTCAGGCTCTCCCTCCGGAAGGGGGCGGGCGCCCTCGATTTCCAGCGGACGACCGACATGGGAATCACAAGGATCGTCCTGTCTCCTGACGAAAAGAGAGTCGCGTTGCTCACCTCGGCGAGCGTCATCGTGAAGGACGCTGAGACATGGGCGGAAGCGGCGCGGTTTCCTCATTCACAACCACTCCATTGCATGTGGAAGGACAGTGACACCCTGATCGTCTCTGGCAGGTCCTACACGGAACAGATCAACATCGCCTCCGGCTCCCAGCGGATCCTCTGCCTGTCGCAGCCCGGCTCCTACGGTTTCCTCACCACCGGCGGCGAGCCGGGAACCAGGACAGGATTCGGGGAATTCGTGTTCCGCAACGGCAACTGGGAGAAGAAGGAGGGCATTTCCTTCAGGCCTCCCTCTGTCGCGGGCAGCAGGTACCGGGTCTATCTCGAGAAGACGGCCGCGGTTTCCTACTCCAACATGGTCATGGTCCGTCAAGCGCAGGGATACGGGACCAACCCGTTGTTCCCCCTGCCGACCAAGAGATACGACGCGTTTCCGGCGTCCGAGGAAGACGTGGACATGACCCTCTTCTCCCACGGTTCGCGGATACGCAGGCGGGAGGTATCCCTCGTCTTCAACGCGATCGATTCCGTGGAAGGGCTCACCCAGGTTCTCAACACCCTTTCAGAGTACAACCTCCGCGTCACCTTCTTCGTCTGCGGAGAGTTCATCCGGAGGCACCCGGAGGCGGTGCGCGAGATATCCGAAGCAGGCCACGAGGTAGGCTCGCTCTTCTACGTCTACTTCGACATGACAGATTCCCGATACCGAGTAGACAAGGAATTCGTAAAGAAGGGATTGGCACGTAACGAGGACGACTACTTCCTCGTCACGGGGAAGGAGCTGTCCCTCCTCTGGCACGCCCCGTACTATGTCGTCAACACCGATATCGTCGAGGCTTCCCGGGAGATGAACTACACGTATGTCAGCAGGGACGTCGATCCGCTCGACTGGGTGACTGCGTCGGACAGGGCCGTTTCCACGGGCATGTACATGCCTGCGGCGGATATCGTGGAGAGGGTACTCCAGCAGAAGAAGCCCGGATCGATCATCCCGATCAGGATCGGCCAGCCGCTCGACGGGACGCGGGAGGACTACCTGTTCAACCAGCTCGACTTGCTTTTGAACTCGCTTCTCACCTCCGGGTACTCGATCGTTACGGTGTCGACCCTGATTGAACACGCCGAATGAGGCGGGAGCTGCTTTTATGTCTCCCTTGAAATTGCGGGGAGAACTGCGATAGAATGGGGTAAAGCTTTCCCCAGTGAAGGACGATATTTTGATGAGGGGAGGGACAGTTCGCCTTGACCAAGAATAATCCACTGAACGCGTACCGCGAGACCAAGATCAAAACGGCAAGCCAGGGCCAGCTCGTCATCATGCTCTACGACGAAGCGGTGAAACAGATCGATTCGGCCATCCAGCTTCTCGAGCGCAAGACCAAGCAGTTGGACCGCGTGAACGCCGCCCTGATCCGGGCTCAGGAAGTGATCACCGAACTGGTCGTTTCCCTCGATTTCGAGAAGGGAGGAGACATCGCTTCCAATCTCTTCAGCCTCTATATGTACTTCAATCAGACCCTGATGGAAGCGAACATGAGCAAGGATCTCCAATCCCTGAAACGGCTGCGGCCTCTCGTCTCCGATCTCCGTGACACCTGGACCGCAGTCGTCGCCAAGGCCGGCACCAGCGACACGCCGACGAGAACCGGAGTGAACATCGCCGGCTGATCCGGGGAGGAAGCCATGATCATCCAGGCCGCGTATCTCGAAACCATCGATCGCAAGACCGAAAACGAAAGCATCCTCAGAGCCCTTCGGAAGAACCTGCTGCTCCAGCGGGAACGGCTGGCCATGTACCTGCGCATCCTGGAGCAGGAGGAGTTCCGCATAGAGCGTGGCGAGATCGAACAGCTCACCCTCTACGTGGAGATGGAGCGGGAGGTCGTCAGGGGGATCCAGTCCGTACAGAAGGTGATCACCCCGCTTCGCGCTCTCTATCACGAGGCTTTCGAGGCCGAGGAGCCGGAGATCGTGGAGCTGGAAGCCTCGCTCGAACGGCTCAAGGCCGATATCCTGAAGCGGAACAGGAAGAACCAAGAACTCCTGCGCGCGCGGATGAAGGGAATCAAGGCGGAACTCGATCTCCTAAAGACAGCGGGCCGAGCCTGGAGACGCTTCGATCCCGTTCCGGAGCCAATTCTCGTCGATATCGCGACATGAAAGAGCCGCTCTACCTGCTGGACGGGTACAGCCTCATCTACCGCTCCTATTTCGCCTTCATTTCCAAACCCCTGATCAATCCCGCGGGGCAGAACCGTTCCGCGGTGTTCGGCTTTTTCAGGACGGTCATCACCTTTTTCCAGGAGCGCAACCCTGCGCATTTCTGCGTGGTCCTCGACTCCCGAGTCCCGACCTTCCGGCACGAGAAATATCCGGAATACAAGGCCACGAGGGATAAGACGCCGCAGGATCTCCACGACCAGGTGCCCGTGGTGGAGGAGATCTGCGCCGCGCTCGGCATACCCATCGTCCGGAAGGACGGATTCGAGGCTGACGACATCATCGCGACCTACGCGACGCGGTGCATGAAAGAGGGAAGGCCATGCCGGATCATCACGGGAGACAAAGACCTCCTTCAGCTCGTGGAGAAGGGGGTCGTGGTTCTCAGGCCGGACAAGGGCGGGTATCTCGAGCTTTCCCGTGATCAGGTTTACGAGAACTGGGGTGTATGGCCGGAGCAGATGGTTGACTACCTCTCTCTCACCGGGGACCAGTCGGACAACGTTCCCGGCGTGCGCGGGGTAGGGCCGAAAACGGCGGAGAAGCTCATCTCCAGATACGGGACCCTCGACGCCGTCTACGCGCACCTCGACGAGCTTTCACCCGGCGACCGGAGGAAGCTGGAGGAGGGGCGGGAGAGCGCCTTCATGAGCAGGGACCTGATCGTCCTTGTTACCGATATCCCCGGCCTTCCCGGGCTGGAGGACCTTCGGATCCCTCGGTTGCGGTCCGAGGAGGCCGCTCCCCTGTTCCTTCGGGAGGGGGCCAGGAGCCTCGCCGAACAGGTGACCGCGTTCTCCCTGCCGCTCAAGGGATACAGGACAAGGGGGGCCCAACCGAGCGCCGCGGAGTTCGATTTCGCAGCCCCCGCTGCGGCGGCCTCAAACCCCGCGCCGGCGGGAAAGACGGCTGCTCAGGAGTCGGCGCCGGGGGCAGCGGCGGTCTCGGGACCGATCCCGGCGCCGGGGGCAGCGGCGGCGCCTGCCGGAGGTCCGGTTCCCGGGTATTCCGGTCCCGGAAGCTACGAGGCCGTGACCAGCCTGGACGCGCTCTCCGCCTGGATCGAGAAGGTACGCGCGGCAAAACGGTTCGCCTATGACGTGGAGACCGACGGCTTGGACGAGATGACCGCCCGCCCCGTCGGCTTTTCTCTCTCCGTTGGCGGGAACGCCGGCTGCTACATCCCCCTGCGGGCCGAGGGCAGGGAGATCCTCCCCGAGGCCGAAGTGCGCACGCACCTTTCCCGCATCCTCACCGATCCTTCCCTCATGCTCGTCGGGCAGAACCACAAGTACGACTACAAGGTGACAAAGCGCTGGGGCATCCCCGTCAACAACCTGTACTTCGATACCATGATCGCGGCTTGGCTCCTGGACGCCCAGGGAGGCGTGTACAACATGGACCGTCTGGCAGAGGTCTTCCTCGGCTACCGGACGATCCACTTCGACGACGTAGTGCCCAAGGGCGCAACCTTCGACACGGTCCCCCTTGACGTTGCTGTCCGGTATTCCGCCGAGGACGCGGACATCACCTTCAGGCTCTTCGAGGTCTTCGAGCCCATGCTGAGGGAGCGCGGGCTCGAGAAACTGTTCCGCGAGATCGAGATCCCCCTGGTTTCCGTGCTCGCGGAAATGGAACTCCGGGGGATCCGCCTGCTTCCCGGTATCCTCACCGAGTACGGCGCGGAGCTCGAGAAGACCATGAGGGGGATAGAGGCTGAGATCTACAAACTCTGCGGAAGGGAATTCAACATCGGCTCCACCAAGCAGCTGCAGG
>CAZPZF010000005.1:15866-17489 GCA_964590705.1 uncultured Spirochaetales bacterium
ACCCCGTCGAAGCGGACCAAGACCGGTTTCTCGACTGACGTTCAGGTCCTGGAGGAGCTTGCCCGCGAGGACAAGGTGCCGGAGCTCATCCTCCGCCACCGGACGCTGTCCAAGCTCAAGTCCACCTACGTGGACGCCCTTCCCCTGCTCATCAACCCGGAAACGGGGAGGATACACTCCCGCTTCGTGCAGACCGGGACCGCCACCGGAAGGCTCTCCTCACGGGACCCGAACCTTCAGAACATCCCGATCCGCGAGGAGGAGGGGCGGAGGATCAGGACGGCTTTCGTTCCTTGTGAGGGATCCGTCTTCATCAGCGCCGACTACTCCCAGATCGAGCTGGTGGTCCTGGCTCACCTGTCCGAGGATCCTGCCCTGATCGAGGCCTTCATGGGCGGAGCCGATGTCCACAGGAGGACCGCGTCTCTCATCTTCGGGGTGCCGCTCGAGGAGGTATCTCCGGAACAGCGGCGGATCGCCAAGACCATCAACTTCGGCGTGATGTACGGGATGAGCTCCTTCCGGCTCTCGCAGGAACTCTCCATCCCTCGAGGCGACGCCACGCGGTTCATCGATTCCTACTTCTCCACGTACCGCGGTGTCAGGGGATATATGGAAAGGGTGATCGCGAAGGCGGAGGAAACGGGAAAGGTCTCCACCATCTTCGGCAGGGAGCGGGCGATTCCCGGCATTGCGAGCCGGAACAAGACGGAAAAACAGGGCGCCGAGCGCATGGCGGTCAACACGGGCATCCAAGGGAGCGCCGCCGATATCGTGAAGAAGGCGATGCTCGCCATTTCCGCGCGGATCGAACGGGAGGGACTCCGCTCTTCCCTTCTCCTCCAGGTCCACGACGAGCTGATCTTCGAGGTCCCTCTCGCCGAGGAGGCAAGGCTAACCGCGCTCGTCCGCGAGGAGATGGAACGGGTCGTCTCCCTGAAGGTTCCCCTGCGCGTCAGCGTGGAGCGGGGCGAAAGCTGGGGGGCCATGCATTGACAGTCGTCGGGCTTGCCGGAAAGTACTGCGCGGGGAAGAACCGGATCTGCGCGATCTTCGAGGAAGCGGGCTTCAGGCCCATCGACGTGGACCGGCTTGGGCATGAAGCCTTGGAGGTTCCGGACGTTCGAGCGAGAATCGCGGACGCCTTCGGCTCTGCGGTTTTCCTCCCCGACGGGAAGGTGGATCGAAAGGCTCTGGGCGCGCTCGTCTTCTCCGATCCGGCAAAGCTTTCCGCCCTCGAGTCCATCGTCCATCCCTGGATGACCGAGCGGACGCGGGAGCTGATCGGACGGTACGGCGACAAAGTCATCGTCAACGCCGCCATCCTCCACCGGATGGGGCTTCACGCGTATTGCGACGCCGTGGTGTGGGTGGAAGCCCCGCTCTGCGAGAGGATCCGGCGCGGCCTGCGCCGGGACGGTCTTTCCCTTTACGCCGTGCTCCGCAGAATATGGTCCCAGCGGGCACTTACTCCTCAACCCTTCCGCGATACTGTCGATACTTATACTGTACGCAACGCGCGGGGGGGGGGGGAGCGGGGGGGCCAGGGGGCGGGATTCGTGGCGTGTTTGGCCTGGCCCCTGCCGCCCCGCGCTTGAATCGATTGCGGGATTAGGGATAAAA
>CAZPZF010000005.1:17499-43692 GCA_964590705.1 uncultured Spirochaetales bacterium
CCCCCCGCCCCCCCCCCCGCCCCCCCCCCCCCGCCCCCCCCCCCCCCGGGGGCGGCCCCCCGAGGCTCCAGGTGGCTCGAATCCTGGACTGTTTGGCCAGGCCCCTGACGCCCCGCGCATGAATCGATAGAGGGAATATGGATAAACACAAACTGCTCTGGATCATCTTTTCGGCCGCCTTTCTCGTCCTGGTGGTCGTTTTAGGCCTCATCCTCTTCCTGCCGTCCGCGAAACCGGAAGAGACGGCAGCCGCGGTACCCGCCGGGACCGTGACTGATTTCGACGCCATCGAATGGGTCAGGACGACGCAGGAACCCCCGGCACTTGAGGAGGCCGCGGAACCCGCGGCCGAACAGGAGTTCGTCGTCGTGGTCGGGGAGACCGATTCCCAGGTTCCGGCCGTCTCGCGGCCGATCGGAGTCGAACCCGCCCGCACCACGGCCACCCGGGAGACTCCACGCGTCCAGCCTCGCGAAACCGCTCCCCAGCCCGCCGCGCAGCAGGCACCCGCGAAACCCGCAACCAGAACCGTGCGGGGCACCGAGTACTGGATCCAGGCCGGTTCCTACACGAGCCAGACACGGGCGGAGCAGGTGAAGGAGAAGCTTCAGGCAAAGGGGATCAAGAGCCGGATCGTGTCCAAGGATGTGCAGGGCCAGAACTACTTCAGGGTCAGGATCGGCCCATACGAGAACAGGGAAGAGGCGGAGAAATTCCTCGCATGGATCAAGGAGATGCAGGATTTCGAGGGAAGCTACATCTCACAGGTCTACGTGGAGAAGACCATCCAGAACTGAGACCGTTTTTCGACGAGGAACAGGGGTTGCCGCGGTCGTTTCCATCAGCCGCGTCGGCTATCATATAGGGGTTCGGGGCTCCGTGGCGCGGTTTACCGTTCCGCGGGGCCCTTTTTTTAGGCGCGGTACGGGTTACAGGGGGTGTTAACCGTCATCTGAACCGACCCACCGCCGTCAAACGAACCGACCCGGGGTCGTCACGGGAACCGACGCATCCTGGCGGGATGCGCGGTGGGCGGGCAGCCGCCGAGCCGCCATTGTTTAAATCCCCTTTGTATGGTACCTATAAATCGATGGAATCATGGAAGGACCAGTTCAGATCCAGGATAACCACGCCGGAAAAGCTCGAGGATCGGATCGGCCTAACGGAAAACGAGGCCGCGTATTTCGATGCGGCCGGCCGCGCGGAACATGATGCGGCTGCCGCCGGCGATATACCAACCTCCCGCGCCTAGGCCCCCCGGCTCCCCCTTGCCATCACGGAATACTACCTCTCCCTCTCCGACGGTACTCCGGGCTGTCCCATAAGGCGCCAGGCGGTGCCTCGAGTCGAGGAGCTTGCGGTCAGGGACTACGAGCTGTCCGATCCCCTGGGCGAGGGGCTGTATACCGCGCGGTTGAACCCGGGTTCGGATAAAGGCTCGGTCCAGGATCCATGCTCCGGCAGGATTCCGCGGCTTGTCCATCGATACGCGGACCGGGCCCTTCTCCTGGTAACCGACCGCTGTGCCGTGTACTGCCGCCACTGCTTCCGCAGGAGTTTCACGGGACACGGCGCGGGCACACCGGCGGCCGGCGGGGATGATGGAAGCGCGGATATAAACGAGGCCGCGGGGGGCTCCGGAACCGTGCGCGTCGAGGAAGTGGATGCCGCGGCTTCCTACCTGGCCGTGCATCCGGAAATCAGGGAGCTCCTCCTCTCCGGCGGGGATCCATTGACCCTTGACGATGACAGGCTTTTCTCGATCATGGAGCGGATCGCGCTGGCGCGGCCCGGGATCCTGTTCCGCATCTGTTCGCGGATGCCCGCGGTGCTTCCCGCGCGCGTAACATCGGAACTCGTCCGAGGCCTCAAGGAGTTTTTCCCTGTATGGCTCGTGACCCACTTCAACCATCCCCGTGAGATCACGCCTGAAAGTTCCGCGGCCCTTCGCCTCTTTGTCGACGCGGGCATTCCCGCGGCAAACCAGACCGTGCCCCTGCGGGGGGTTAATGACGCTCCCGCCACCCTGTACGAGCTGAACTCCCTCCTCCTGGCCCGCGGTGTGAAGCCCCTCTACCTCTTCCAGGGAGATCTGGCGCCCGGCACCGCCCACCTGCGGGTGCCGCTTTCACGGGGTTTACGGATCTTCGAGGATCTCAGGACGCGGTCCTCAGGGCTGGCCCTTCCCCGTTTTGCCGTGGATCTGCCGGGGGGGGGAGGCAAAGTGAGCCTGGAAGGGGTCAGGCCGGAAGACGCAGCGCCGGAAAAAGCCGCGGCTACAGGAACGGTGGGATGGTATCCTTTCCGTTCGGCGGATGGAAAGTTTTATCGTTATCCGGAGGAGAGCGAGGATATGAAGTGAGCGAAAAAGACGAATCGGAAAGTGCGCATAGGCACCTGGTCTGGCACGAGCACGGGAGGAGGAAACTCTACTCCTTCGGCATCTTCGACCTCTTCCTGACGGATAGATCGACCGACGACGGAAGCCGCGGCGAGTTCGTTCTCCTCGGCATCCCCCACTGGGTCACCATCGTCCCCGTCGTCAGGGAGGGGAACGAGGAGAAGTTCCTCATGGTCCGCCAGTTCAGGCATGGAAGCGGAAAGGTCACCCTGGAATTTCCTGCGGGCACGGTGGAGCCCGGAGAGGATCCCGCGGTGACCGCCGAACGGGAGCTTCTGGAGGAGACCGGCTATCGAGCGGAGCGCCTCGCCTGCGCGGGCAGGGTGAATCCCAATCCGGCTTTCATGAACAACTACACCCATACCTTTGTCGCGTCGGGCCTCTCCCTCGTTTCCGCGCAGAACCTCGACCAGTTCGAGAACGTGGAGGTGGAGGCTGTCCCGGTCCGGACGGTCATTCAGGGAATGGGAACGGACCCGTACGGAAACGGCGTCATGATCATCGCCCTGTGGTCGTACCAACGCTGGAGGGCGGAGCACCCGGAGTTTTTCGACTGATCGGCCGGCCGTATCGAGCGCGCCGCGGCCGGCGGTATACTATCGGTTGGAGAGAAGCGATGAAAAACAGTATCAGGTTCCCGATTGCAGGATTCCTCCTTCTGGCGCTCTGCGGATGCGCGAGCACGGTCCATCGTGTCCATATCGATTCGATAGTGGCTGACGCCGCGGCCTCCCGCTACAGCTACCGGCTGGTACCCGCCGTCGAGGGGATCGACGAGAGCGACCTGTACTTCCGGGAGTACGCCCGCTATGTGGACAAGGCGCTTCGCGCCAAAGGGTACGGTATGGCGGGCGAGGGGGAAGAACCCGATATCCTCGTCTTTGTGGGATACGGAATCGGGAATCCGGAGGTCCATGAAAGAACCACGACCGAGCCTGTATGGGGGCAGACCGGTTTCGAGACGGTAACCACCCAGGAGATCACCGAGAACGCCGATGGCACGAAAACCCAGTCCGAGAAAACGGAATCCGTGCCCAGCTACGGGATCGTGGGATATACCACCGAAACGGAGACGTATACGATCTACATCAAGTACATCGTGCTGAACGCGGTCGACTATGCCGCGTACCGTGACGGAAAGAGGACCGTTCAGCTCTGGAAAACGACCATCACGACCCGGGGAGTCAGCGACGATCTGCGCAAGCTTTTTCCCATCATGATCGCCGCCTCTTTCGACTACATCGGAACCGATACCGGTGAAAAGATCGAAATCGAGATCGGCGAAGAGGATGAGAGGATACAAGCGCTCAGGAATTGAGCCGGTGCCCGCGGGTATCCGCCGATCCCACGGGCAGCTGCCGCCCCCGCGGGTATCCGTTGCCCCCGTGGCAAACCGCAGTTCCCGCAGGCATCCGCCGCTTCCACGGATACAGCCCATCGCAACAGCTTTTTAATCCCGCCGAAACAATTCCCGCGTACCCTCGATGTATTCTTTGTCCAAGGATGGGTCGCCATGAAACGGAAAGCCTGGTTGATCAGCGTTTCGATCGCGCTTGTCTGCTGCATCATCGCGGCGGCGGTAACAGCTCAGGCCCTGCTCCGCTACCCCGACTCCCGGAAGGAACCGACCCCGGCATCCCTCAGCTTTACCCATGTTCCCTGGGTGAACGTTTCCGAGAACCCTGGCAGCGGCGTCAATCTTGGGGTCGCGCTGAAGGGACTCAATGGGAGCGATTGGGGTATCGAACCGGACGCGGGGGATTTTAACGCGTTGCGTGACGCCGGGTTCCGGTACGCGCGGGTTCCGGTGCAGTTTCTTCCCTATCTGGAACGGATGGATGAGGCAGCCGGATCAGAAGGAGCATCCGGAGTGGAAGGAACAGCCGGAGCGGGCGGTGGATACCGGTTGGATGAAGCCATGCTGGCGCGGTTGGACGCGATACTGAACGCGATCCTGGAGCGGGGGATGACGGCCATCCTCGATTTCCACTGCCTGCTTTCCGAGGACGTGTATGCCTTCACGAATCAGCGGGAGAAGCGTGATAACGAGGAGCGTTTCCTCGCCGTCTGGGCGATCCTGGCTGACCGGTACCGGGACTGGCCCGCCGAACTGTACTTCGAGCTGGCCAACGAACCGCGCAGACCGATCATGCCCGATGACTGGAATCGGTACGTTTCCGAAGCGCTCGCGCTCATCCGCGCTTCCGGCGGGGGGAACCGGACGCGGATGGTAGTGGCGGCAAACCCCATCCTCGTCGGACCGGTGTTCCGGTCCTGGGAGAATGGCCGGGGGATCGACCGCCTGGCGATCCCCTCGCCGGAGGATGACCCCAATATCATCGTCACCGTTCATTACTACGACCCCGTTCCCTTCACCTACCAGGGGCAGACCTACAACGAGAGCCTGAAGCGCTATTCCCGGTTCTGGGAGGGGAATCGCTGGGCGAATACGGAGCGCCAGCGGACGCTGGTGCGCCGGGACTTCGATCGGATCGCGCGATGGGCCGCGGACAACCGCAGGCAGGTCATACTGGGCGAGTTCGGGGTCAGCGTGTTCGCGGACGAACGATCCCAGATCAACTGGACCGAACTGGTTCGGGAGGAGGCGGAATCGCGCGGGATGATCTGGCTCTTCTGGCAGTTCTTCTACGAGTACGGCGGGGACACCCTGGGCGGGCTCTGGTCCCACGCCGGCCGTTTCTGGCGCGTGGAAATGGTAGACGCCCTGCAGACCCGGGAGCGGCGCCGGAATGAACCGCCGGCTCCTCCGGACCTGAGCGAAGAGGAGATGCGGGCGGTCGACCAGGCTGCCGCGGAGCTCCGCGATCCGGAATGGACGGTGAGAGAAGCGGCGGCGCGTTCCCTGGCCGAAGGGGAGATTCTAACGGACGGCGCCGCATCTGCCCTGATCGCGGCTCTTTCCGCGGACGAGGAGTGGCAGGTCCGCCGCGCCGCGGCCGATGCTCTGTACGCCTGCCGGCCCGTTCCCGCCGCCGCTTTGCCCGCACTGACCGAAGCGCTTTCGCATCCCGAATGGCAGATTCGCCATTCCGCTGCCAGGGCGCTGGGGCGCATGGGTTTTGCGGCCGAACCCGCGCTTCCCGCGCTCCGCGCCCTTCTTGCGGATCCGGAGTGGAAGCCGCGCGAGGCGGCGCTGCTCGCCCTCGTCTTCATCGCCCCGGAGGATGGGGGAACGCGCGATGCGCTGCGCCAGGCCCTTTCCGATCCTGAGGAGCATATCCGTGATACCGCGCGGACCCTAAGCCGGCATCCCGGCCTGTGGTATCGAGACATGGTAGGCCGGCGTCCGGGAAGGGGTGACACTCGTCAATAACGCGGCCCTATCGCTTCCGCCGCGCGAATTCGGCCAGATCGTCCCCGCTTTGTCACCCTCCCGTTTTCTGTGGCATACTGTACCGTATGCGGATCCGCCGACATCCTTCGACACATCCATACCCCCTCACCCGTATCGACTATGAACGGCGTGTTTTCCGGGCCATGAACTACATCAGCCACAATATCGAACGGGACCTCTCCCTTGAGGAGATCGCGAAGGTCGCGGCCTTTTCACCCTTCCACTTCCACCGCGTTTTCAAGGCGGTGGCCGGGGAAACGACGGGAGAGTTTACCCGCAGGCTCCGTATCGAGCTTGCGGCAAACCGAATGCTGACCCGCCCGGAAACCGGCATCACCTCGATCGCCGCTGAAAGCGGTTTTTCCAGTTCCCAGAATTTTGCCAGGGCATTCAGACAGCGGTTTGGAGTATCGCCCACGGAATACAGAGAGCGGGCAGCGAAGCTGGGCAAGGGAGCGGCAGGAGAGCGGAAGCGGCCGGAATCCGGGCCGGCTGAGCGGAAAGCGGCATCCCGGGAAACCACCGATCTCGCCGTCACGGTTTACATAGAACGGATGCCGGTATCGACCGCCGCTTCGGTGCGGCGGATCGGCCCGTATACGCCGGAGACCTGCCTGCCCGCCTTCGGAGAGCTTCTCGGCTGGGCTGCATGCCAGCCGTTTTCCGCGTCGGGCGTTCCGAGCCCGGGCCCGGGCCCTGGAAAGCTGATCGCCATCTACTGGGACAATCCGGAAGTGACGCCCCCCGCGAGGTGCCGGTTCGACTGCTGCCTGATCGTGCCCCCCGACGCCGCGTTCGGTCCCCCGGTATTCACCCAGAGGATCGGGGGCGGATGGTGGGCGTTCTGCGGGGCAGAGGCGGCCCCGGATGAGATCCCCCGCGCCTGGGAAGCGGCGTTCCGGTGGCTTGTCGGGAGCGGATACGGGTGCCGGTCTGTTCCCTGTTATGAGATATACCACAACGACGCTCGGGAACATCCGGAGGGGAAATGGATAATCGATATCGCCATTCCCCTGGAGGAAAGATAGCAAGAATGGAAACGCCAGCGGATCGATCCTTTTGTACTGTTCTTGTGGGAG
The DNA here is from genome assembly GCA_964590705.1 of uncultured Spirochaetales bacterium. Classification (GTDB taxonomy): domain Bacteria; phylum Spirochaetota; class Spirochaetia; order CAZPZF01; family CAZPZF01; genus CAZPZF01. The sequence goes on from CAZPZF010000005.1 coordinate 24,335, forward strand.
GAGCTGAATCTATGGAAAAGGTGAAAACAGGACCGTTCATCCCTCTGCCGGTGGTTCCGACCGTGCTGGTCGGCGCCAATGTGGGAGGAAAGCCCAATTACCTGGCGGTCGGCTTTGTCGGCGGAGTCAATATCCATCCGCCCATCATCGGCGTCAGCCTGAACAAGAGACATTACACGGTCAGGGGGATCCTTGAAAACGGAACCTTCAGCGTCAACATCCCCTCGGCTCGCCACATGCGCGAAACCGACTATTGCGGCCTGGTGAGCGGCCGTTCGGTCGACAAGTCCGCCATTTTCTCCACGTTCTACGGGGAGCTCGAAACAGCCCCGATGATCGAAGAATTCCCCATTGTCTGCGAATGCCGCTGGACCGGGCAGAAGGTCGATTTCCAGATGGATACCCTCTACTTCGGGGATGTCGTTCAGGCGTACGTTGATCGGGATCTCTACAAAAAAGGCAAGCCCGCCGATATCCTGAAGATCGACCCTCTCCTCACCGGTCTGGACCGCCAGTACCGCCATGTCGGCGAGGCGGCGGGCAGGGCCTTTCGTATCGGCTGGGAATACGCCGTAAAAGCCGGGGCACCGAATAGCGATGACGCCGGGCAGGGAAACAGCTCAAGCTCCGGCGGAAAGGGCGATGGCTGCGCCGGCCCGGAGACGGCAAGCGCCGGCCCGGGAGCGTCAGGCGCTGGCGGCCCTTCCGGCAGCCAGGCGGGATTCAGGTGCGAAATCGTCGACAGGCCCGCGCGGCCGACCCTTTTCATCCGCCTCGGGGCACAAGGATCGGGCGCGCCGGAAAAGGAAGGATTGCCGGGGTCAGCTGTGCCGGGAAAGGCGGAGATACCGGGGCGGCCAGGCGCAGCGGAGAGGCGGGCGGGATCCGGTGCGCCGGAGCGCCTCGCTTCGGCCTTCGGGGAGATCTCACACTACCTGGAGGAGCTGGGAATCGCTCCCGCTGACGGACCGTTCGTCTCCACGGATGACAGGCAGGGGCCAGACGGCGAAATCAGGGCCGGGTTCCTTCTCGAATCCCCGGCGCGGGGGAGGGGACGGGGGATTGGCCGGATAGAAGCGGGAAAACTTTCCGGCGGCCTCTACGCCGAATGCCTGTACACGGGGTCGTACGAGAAGGCCGACAGAGCAAGGGCAGCGCTTCGGGCCTGGATAGGCAAGAGCGGTTTCAAGGAAACGGGCCCGGCGTACGAGTTCTACCGAAACGATCCGGCGGTCACGCCTCCGGACAGGCTCGAAACCCTGATCAGCGTGCCGGTGAGGCGGGCCGCGCAATAATAAGGCGCGGCGCGCGATGATGGGTCGTTTTACGGCCGGGTTCCGCGCCGGCCTATTCACTGCCGGTCGGCCTAACCCTGCCAGCCGGCTTATCCCCGCGCCGCAGGGCCCCTGCGTCAGCCAATCCCCCGCACCCGCGGCCTCCCGGACGCGTGGGAAAAAAGGGGTTATGGTATAATGTAATGGATTCCGTGTATGTGCCACCGGAGCCTCCGCGTTCCGCCGGTCCGGGGAGAAGAGGAAGGATGAAAAAAGCGATCGCCGCCGCCATACTGTCGGCTGCCCTGTTCCTGTTTCCGGGGTGCGCGCCGGACGATTACATCGTCATCCCGTTGTTCGAGTTCAACACGGCGCCCGTGCAATGGGACGACAGCGCGGCCACGGTCTTTCTGGGAATCGCCGCGGTGTGCATGGAATGCGACAGGGATCCTGATGTGAACAGGGCGGCGATGGAGCAGTACATCGAGACGATCAAGGGCGATCATCCCGATGTCCGCCTCGTCCTGTTCAGCGAAACCAACCTGGGCTGGTATCTCGACCCGGACGACCCCTCCGGGTATCAGAAGGGCATCGCGGAGAGCGGCGACGGACCTACCATGACGCTCATGAAGCAAGCGGCCGTTGGAAACGATGTGTATGTAGGATACGGGTATACGGAAAGCGCCGACGACGTCGTATACAACTCCTTCGCGCTGATCAACCCCGACGGTGAGCTCATCGCCAACCATCGCAAGGTCTACCTGGCGCCGACCATGGATGACGTCAACGGTTTCACCGCGGGCGATACCGGGACCACGGCCGTGGTGGACGGGATCAAGGTTGCGCTGCAGATCTGCATGGATCTGAGCAGCGAGGCTCTCGCCGCCGAATACGCGGGAGACCCTGACATCAAGATCATCCTCGCCCCTCTCGCGGATCTCAACGACAACCCCGCCCTCTTCGCCAATCTCCGGCTCAGGAACAAATGGGTCGTCTTTGCCAACCGGATAGGCACGGAGGGGGACGCGGTCTATCCCGGCTGGTACGGCTTCTACGATCCCACGGGATTTCCGGTTCTCAGCTCCGTGGGGAAAAGCGGATACCTGTTTCTCTCCGTGGGGGTAGCGGAATGAAAACGCGGAACGCTGCCTGCATCATCGTTCTCATGGCTCTCGCGCTCCCGTTCCGTGCTGGCGCGGAAGACACCGAGCCGGCCGGACCGCCTTCCTTCTATCTCGGCGTCAACCCAATTGCCGAGGTCGTCCCGTTCACCGGGTACGCGAACATGATCTTTCAACTCCTCTCCGCCGAGGAGATCGGCCTTGCCGTTTCGGGCGGGGCGTACGTTGGAAAAAGGCAGGCCATCGAGTCGAGGCTCTCCGTGGGAGCGCCGAACGATTCCACCTTTCTCCTCATTGGAAGCGTAGCGTGGAAGATCTTCCCCTTCGACAGCCGGAACGCAGAGGACTCCGGGTTCTTTTTCGGACCCGATCTGCGGATCGGGTGGCTCGACTACCATGCCGCTGGAATCAGCTACGTCCATATCGTGCCATCCATCGAAGCGGGGTGGTTCTTCCTGTTCGGAAACTTTTTCCTGAATATCCGTGTCGTTCAGAGCGTGGCCGTGTTCACCTCTTCGTCCGCACCGGGCGTTGCGCCGAAAGTCTCCTGGCTGTTCTCCCCGTGGCCCACGCTCACTCCGGTGCTCCCCGTGGCGTCCTTCGATATCGGGTATGCGTTCCGTTGAGAGACCGCGGAAGTCCGCGCAGCTTTCCTCTTTCGGTCAAGGCGCATCCTGACCAGGTTGAAGGCGATCACGACGACGAGGATGAGGATGCGGGAGAACGGCTTGATCGGCAGGAAAAGGGCGGCGCAGAGGATGGCCGCGCCGATGAGGCCGTGCGTGAGCAGGTTCTTCCAATCCTTGAGATACGCCCATATCGCTTTGAAAATACGCATAGATCGTTTTAGCTCCTTGCCGGCATGTTCATGACCGGATTCAAAATTAGACAGTTATGTCTAAAATTGAATTATACTGTATAATATACTATGATTTTTCATCAAGGCAAGGGAAATCGAACGATACTAGCTGGAATAGGAGAAATGGGGAGCGGGCGCATGAACAGGTTCGAAAAGAGGAAAGGGGAAACACGCGCGCGGATCCTTGACACCGCCCGGCGGATTATCGCGGAAAGGGGAGGGAGAGACCTGAGCATGGAGGAGGTCTGCGCCCGGGCTGACATCTCCCGAGCCACCCTCTACAATCATTTCGATGGCCGGGAATCCCTGTTAGACGCGGTCCTGGGCCTCATGTACGAGGAATGCGCTGCTGAAATCGGCCGCCTCTCCGGCGATCCGGACGGCGTCACGATAGCGGGCATCTCCTCCCTCTGCGTCCGGCTGTGGGAGGGCCACAGGGAGCTGTTCGGCCTCTTCGAGGCGGACTCCCGGCTGGCCGGAAAAGGCCGCGTAGGGGACACGCATGATCTCCTGATGGAATCCTTCATGGATCTCTTCGCGCGCCTGCCCGGCCAGGAGAGGCTTCGGCTCGGGGATCCCCGCGAAACCGGGATGCTTGTCTACCGGACATTCACTCCCCTCCTCGATGCCCTGGAAGAACGGGAAACCTACCGTGATTTGTTTACGGATATCGTGAGTTCGATCGTGTACACGGACCAACGGAGAAGCACGCAGATTCGCGGAACCGGGGGCGTGTCCTCTGCCTCGCGCGGTGGAAGGCGGAAGGGCTGAATGGATTTCGGGAATGGTCGGTCGCTTACGCCTTCCGGTATTTGACTTTCACGACGGACGAGACGGTTGTCCCGCTGATGCGGATCGTCCGCGCGGCATCGATGCCCTGAAATCGCGCCGGCTTCCTCGTCCGCACGATGGAACTCTGCAGGTCGATTTCCTCGACGACATCCGTATCGGGGGGAACGATGATCTTGCATGTCGAGGAGCGCAGGTCCAGCTTGATCTCTTGCTCGGCGGGCAGGCCGGAGACGCCTCGATAATCGAGCTTGACGTTCCCGGAGACGCTGGAAATGGCGAGGAGCCTGCTCAGGAGCTTGGGGCCGTCGATGGTCCGCGAGGAGCTGCGGATCTGGATCGTTTCCTCCAAGGAAAGCGGCCGCGGCGCGGGCTTCCGTGAAGCTGACACGGCGCGGAAGGCCTCCGGCACGTCAGCCACCACGCTCTCGAGGTCGCCGATGGTGAGCGCGGCGTTGGCCCGTTCGACGCGGCGTTCGAATTCGGCGAGCTCCAGAAGATCGGAGGAGTAACAGGCGTTCAGGATCTCGATCACCTCTTCCCGTCTGCGGGGAACGCCGAAGGTGCTGTTCTTGTCGACCAATTCGTCCATGCTTCTCCCAGCCGGTTTTTCCGGCGGTCCCAGTATATCCGATGGAGCCTTTCGCGTCATCAGCTGTGCCTACGCGATTGCCGCGGATCCTCCCTCCATGCCCGCACGTAATCGGCCTGCTCCCGGGTTTCCGGCGAGTCTCGGTAGCCCGATTTCTCGCAGGCGCCCCAGAGCCGCTTCAGCTCGACCAGCGCGGCCTGGCCTGGGAATCCGTGGCGGGCGAGCCAGCAGCCGATGATCGTGCCGGTCCTGCCAATCCCTCCCCAGCAGTGGACATAGACGATCCTCCCCTCCACGATATGCCCGTCTATCGCATCGAGGATGCGCGTCGTGTACGCCGGATTTTCGGGAACGCCGAGGTCTTCGATGGGGAAATGTTCGCGGGTGACGGAGCGGCCCGCGCCGCCGAGGTCCACATCGTACGGGATCATGCCGTCGTATTCATGGGTGAGGTCGATGAAGGCGGACACTCCCGCAGCCAGGAGCAGTTCGACCTTGCTCGGCCCCTGCCGCCGGTGGAGGGAGCCGGGGTACTCGCCTGCGAGGAGCTTTCCGGGGACGACCCAGTACGACTGCGGGAAAGGACCCTGCTTCGGCGTTTCGTTTCCGTTGTTCATGATGCTGTTTCCGCGATGAAGGATAAAGTCATGAGGGGAGTATCGTGCGTAAACGCTCCTGTTGCAAGACTGTTTTGCCTTTTTTGTTTCCACGCATCTGTTTCCGGCATGCCGCGTGCTGCGCCGACGGCTTCGACGGAGGCCGACGCCATTACTCCATCGCGCGGCTCAGAGCTCTCCGCGGGCGGCTTTTCGGGTGATCGGCCCCGTTACCCTGCCGCGCGGCCGCGATAAAGCGGCGACTGCTTCTCCAATGCCGCGCGGATGGGTCCCCGCAGCAGGCGGAGGAGAGGCAGGGCCCACCGCAGCCGTCCCAGCATGAGATCCAGCCAGTCCTGGAGAGAGTGGTTCTGGTAGCGGAGGATCGCCTGCGTCTCGTCGGTGTTGTACCAGTCCAGGTAGTAGGAATCGATTTCCGTGGTATAGAGGGATTCATCCGGCGGCGTGAGGCCCATAGGGGGGGAACATAAAATTGACCAGGTCCCTGCTCGTGATCTGGCAGCTTTTACCGCCGCCAATGAATTCTCTCTTGCCGGCGATGGAAACCGGCGCCCCTCCGTACCCGTGCGTCGCTTCGGCTCCCGCGCGGCCGGTCAGATTTTCGGCCGCGGACACGAGGGCCGCGGCAACGTCCAGGTCGATCACCATTTCGCAGCGGGCCTCTAGAGGGAGGGAGAAGAGGAGCTTCACCACGGTCTTGAGGTTCCCGTAGTTGATGACGGTGGGGATGACCCCGGCGAGCCGGAGGACGTACCAGGGGAGCCCGGAGGAGGCTGTCAGCGATTCCGCCGCGAACTTGCTGCGAGAATAGACGTCCGTGGGTACGAGGGGATCACCCGGTCGCACCGGCGGGGTCCGCTTCTGGGTGGGTCCCATCACGCTTGCCGAGGAGACGCAGACCATGGCGGGCAACGGCGAAGTAGGCGCCACGAACGATGCGGGGGCTGATTCGGCGGCGGCCAGCGGTGCCCGCGCGTCTCTTTCTCCTACGCCGGTCCGCAGCGCGCGGATGAGGTTCTCCGTTCCGCCGACGTTCACCCGTTCGCAGAGGTCGGGCAGGCGGTCGCTTGTGGGAGGGAGGATGGCGGCCATGTGGATCGCAGCGTCCTGACCCGTCGCTGCCCGGCTGACATCCTCCTGGCTTCTGATGTCCCCGAACACGGCCCGCACGCCGCGCCGGCCGAATCTCCTGGACAACCGACGGGTCCGTTTGGTGGAAACCTCGAAGACGGTCACCGCGTGGCCACGCCTCAGACATTCCTCGATCACGAGCACGCCGATGCTTCCGAATCCTCCGGTAATCAGGACGTTCATGGATGATTCTCCCTTGTACGCGCGCCTTCTATGCTCAAGGGGGGAGTTCACGCCTCCTCGAAATAATCGGAATCCACCCGCTTGATCGCGTATGTCCGCACCGTGCTGAGTCCGAGGTCGTTCTCGATCATGAGCTTGGTGAGCGTATCGCCGTCGATTAGGACGAGCTTCGCGTTTATGCTCTTCGCGTAGTCCAGGGCGTCGTTGGTGAAACCGCTGGTGGTGATGAAGATCCCCTTGCGGCCTTCTGGCCAAGGAGCGCTCCCGCGAATTTCTGTATCTCCGGCCGGCCGACCACGCTTGTCCACCGTTTGGCCTGCACGTAGATGACATCGAGCCCGAGCTTGTCCTCCTTGATGATGCCGTCTATCCCCTCGTCGCCCGCTTTGCCGACGATGCTCGACGCCTCTTTCAGGGAGCCGCCGTATCCCATCTTCACCAGAAGCTCGATGACGAGGCGTTCGAAGAACGCCGGGGAGCAGGACATGATCTTTTCCATTATTTCATCAGCCAAGTTTTCCATGAGTTTCTGGAATCCGTATTCGAGCGCCTCCTCCGGCGTTGAGAAGAGGGGGTGCTCCTCGATCTGGTCGGAGGGCAGAGCCTTGTGGAGCGATTTTTTCCGAAAGGCGTTGAACTCCTCGTATTGCATGAGATCCTTGGATGAGAGGCGTTCTGGTTTTGTCTTCAGCAGTTCTCTCCCGCGGTCGGTTATCCGGAAACAGCCCCTTCTGGGGTCGGACAGTAGACCCGCCTTTTTCATATACGTTTTTGCCCAGCCGATCCGGTTGGCGATTACGAACTGCGCGCCTGACGGGAGAAGCTCCTCGCGTTCTTCCGGCGTGAGCCCGAAGCGTTCTGAGAGTCTCTCTACCGCCTCGGCCATGGTATGCTCGAGGCCGTCCGAGGCGAACTCGAGCAGGGGAAGCATGCAGGACTGGTAATCGGGAATCGACATACGTTACTCCGTTAGAGGTTTCTGCTGAAACACGCCATCGGATATACCGAAGAATCGCTCGAAGAAACGGGTCAGCTGTTCCAGAACGCGTTCGCGTTTTTATGGCGTTCGCCTCCGGGAGAAAATGTAATACTGGCAGCCGTACCCTGGCAAGATCCGTGCCCGTGGCCGCGACGCCGCCGTTACGGAACGCGTTCCGCACGAATTGACAGCGCCGGTCCTCGTCAACCGAGGAGTGGATATCGAGGGATGCATGGAATCCTTTTTCCTTACCCTTTTCGATATCAAGCACCTGAAAGCGGATAGGGACGTGAATCATTAGTATTTTCGGATGAGGAAGGGAAAGTGCCGCACCATTTCTATATCGAAGATAAAGGCATTTTCTGAATACGTACCCATTTCGCGTCCCGCTGTTTTGATATCATCGATCAGATCCTGGTCATACGCGCCGATAGCGCACGTTCTGCATCCGATGGATTCGCTCGCAAGATACGGATTCTGGCAGATATGTCCCGAATTCTGCAGAATAATCTTTTTCGACTCGGTCCGATACCGGTACTCCGTTCGATACGGGATAGCGGTCTATATGAAGAGAACCGAGCGCTCGGCTGCGGACACCTGTCCTCGACACGCTTCGTGAACGTTCTGTTTCATCTCGGGAACGCGTTTTTCCGGATGCAACGAATGTGAAAAGGGCAAATACCGATAGATCCCCATATGTCCGAACGCTCGACATTGAACACGGCAAGATACGTTCCCGGCTGATGGCGGGCTCCTCCCGAGGGGATGTTCCGCAGTTTGAAGCTGCCGTGTCCGGTTTCTGCCTGAGGCCTTCGCGTAACGCATCAGCCGGGCATCGCCCCCCTCATGTGGCGACCGCAAGCCCACCCGTATCCGCGAAGGAAGGGAGACCGTTCGGTTAGCCGCGCGTTCCAGAGCAGGACGATAAAATCGCCCGTTTTAAGATCCGCGCGAACTCCGCGTGCGACTTCGGGATGTCGAACCAGTGGAAGGCCTGGCCCGCATCGCGGCGTTGGGCTCGACCTCATAGACCGGATTGCCGTTTTCCACGAACAGTTGCGACGACAACCCCGTTTCGGATCCAATGTCGGCTATCGCCCATTCCGGGGTCAGCCCGATCTCTTGGCGCAGGAGGTCCAGCATCTCCCGGGGATAGCGCGGCCGGTATTCTTCGTACGTTTCCGCTCTGTCGGCAAATCGTTCTTTCGAGTCTTTCATTATCACATCGCGTCCCCGTTTCACACCGCGAACTCGGTCCATTTGACACCGCGGACGTTCTCCATCATGGCTTTTGCGGGCCGTATGCCGATCTTCTTATAGAATCCCACAGCTTCCTCGTTGGCGTAGACAAAGACCACGGTCCGCTTCTCTCCGCCTGCCGCCTCCCGGGCGAGTTCCATCAGTTTCCTCCCGATCCCCTTCCCCGCATACCCCCGGTCGATTCCGATGTCGGTCACCAGGAGCCAGTAGGCGAAATCGGTCAAGCCGAAACAGGTTCCCACCACACGGCCGTTTTTATCCCGGGCCACCAGGCTGATCTGTGTGTTTTTCACCAGGGCCGCAATCCTCTCGGTGAAATCCTCTCTAGGATACTGTTTGCCGAGGTCGGTTCGAGACAGGAATTCGATATAGTCCGATGCGTCGAGGCGTTCCTGACGGATCGACAATTCCTCGTTCCCCGTTCTGTAGGCAGCCACTGTTTTTCCATTCATCGCACTATTGCTCCTTCTCCTGTCAGAATGCCACGGACGTAATGTTCAGGGGAAGGTCGGCAATGAGGGGAGGCTGTACACATGGGCGCCGACCGGACTTTCCGAAGGAAAGCCCGGCTTGTAGGTTTGGTCGATTTATCGACAGAGAGGCGCCGACCGGATTCGAACCGGTGCATAAAGGTTTTGCAGACCTCTCCCTTACCACTTGGGCACGGCGCCGTTGATTCAAGGAGAAGATAGCAAAAAAGCGGGCTGTTGTCTACATGGGCATCGTTCAAAATGTCCATTTTCAGTGTCACGAAGCTTGTTGGTAATTCCTGAAATACTCACGATATAGCAAAGGGAAACCCATAAGTACGGCACGGATGGTTTTACCTACAAGCTTCCGTACACTATTCGGTTTCCCGCGTTCCTCCCCTCGCAATCCCCTTCAACTCCTCCAGATCCGCCCTGGTGAACCCCTCCCACTCCATAGGAAACAGGGTGTTGTTCTGGTAGAGCGGCTCGTCGGCGATGGGAAATCGGCACTCGCTGACGCAGCGCTCCCACAGTGGGCTCCCCGGTACGGGAGAGTATTCAGCAAGCACGGGCCGCGCGCCGAGGGCGAGCGCGAACCGCACCGACTCCTCGATCTCCTCTCGGGTCTGTCCGGGCATCCCCGCAAGGATGTAGAGGCGGATCTGGTTTCGTTGGTATCCGGCGGTTCGCGCCGCCTCCACGGCAGCGCCGACCGCGTCGGGACCGTACTAGATCCCCTATTCGGCGTGGAACTACGCGGAGGCGCTCTCGACCCCGATCCGGGCCTCCCTAAAGCCGCCAGCCATTAAGGCTTTCGCGGTCTCTCCATCCAGGTACCCGGCGTGACAGGCGTTCGGCATATAGAAAGCCGGGGTCTGCCTCTTCTCCCGTATCCGCTCTAGGAACGGGAAGAGGAGCCGCTCCTTGGCGAACAGGATGGCGTCGTCGTAGAAGGCGAAGTTCCGGACGCCGGCGCGATAGAGACCGTCGAATTCGGTATAGGCAGCCACGGGATCCCCCTCCCGGAAACAGGGGGCGATGGCGCGGGAGGCGCAGTAGGCGCAACGGAAGGGGCAGCCTGCGGAGAGCCTGAGGATCCCGGCGCCGCGCCGCAACGCGGTTTTGATCCTGAAACGGGCGGGTTGGCGGGGGGGTGCCTCCGCTGGGGATAACGAGTTTTCTGCTGTTTCACGCGCCGCTCCCGTTCCGCCGGCCACGCTGCCCGCTCCGGCCTGGGATAACGCGTTTTCCATTGTTCCGCCAGCGGCTCCCACCGCGGTCATATCGTTTTCCGCTGTTCCGCACACCATGCCTATTCCGCCCGCCGAATTTGTTCCCTCCACCGAGCCTGTTCTGCCTGTGTAGCCTGTCCCGGTCGCCGCGTCCGCCGCGGCTTTGCCGCTCGCCAACGGTGGGAACCCCAGCCGCTCCAGAACGGGTGGCAGGTTCTCCTCCGCGGGGCCGGGTACGGGCGTCGCTCCCGTCACCCGCTGGCAGTGCTCCGGCAGGAGAGAGGCGTAGATCCCTCCGGCAAGAATGGGGACGCGGGGAAACAGTTCGGATACGATGCGGTAAACTTCGACAACTCCCGGATACCAGTAGGTCATGCCGGTGGTTACGAAGGCGATATCTGGCGTCGCGCGCCGGATCGCCTCCCGCAGTGATTCCCGCACGATCCCGTACCGGGCATAGCTCCTGCCGGGATCCGCGAACGGCGCAGGGATTCGCGATCCGGCAGAGGATCTAGCCGGGAACGAGCCGTTCTTCCGGGTTCCTGCGCGAGGTGTTCCGCCTGCTGCAAGAGTGCCCGCCGCCGGAGCATCCGTGCCTGGAAATGGCGTGGCCTGCCGGAAAAACTTGCCGGTGCCCTCTGGTCTGCGGGTGGGGCGGCCGAGCCGGTTGATTGAACGCGGGTCTGTAATATCGAGGGCGTCTATCGCTGAAACTTCATAGCCAGTCGACGTCAACAATTCTTCCAGGCGGAATAGACCGTACGGCTGGAAGTAGTGGTCGAAGAGGGCGAAGTCGTAAATAGGAGGGTTGATGAGGAGCGCGCGGGGTCTTCTCACGCCGGGAATCCGGCCGCGGGGTATCCGAAGCCCGCGGGGTTTCGGCAGCCAGCGGTACAACAGACGCACGCGGGGTATCGACTCGCCGCGTCGTAACAGCAGGTCGCGCCGCTTCGGAAACCCGCGCCTGCGATATTTCGGCCTCCTGCGCACGCGGTGTATCGGCCGGCTGCATTCCAGACCGTGGGAGCGTTGTTTCGACAACTTACAGCCGTTTTCTCGGCCGCGGGCGCTGTCAGCGGCTGGCCGCCCGTTTCGTTTCGGCGGCCCGCCCTGTTTCGGCCGCCGGTTTCCCCGGCAACTGATGCAACCTGCGGCCGGACTCTCGCCCTCATTTCCCCTCGGCGCGGGCGTCGCCGCCGGGTAGACGGTGGATCAGCTCCAGGATCGCCTCGACCGCGGAGAGGGGCTCGATCTCCCGGTTGAGGATCCGGTAGACCGACTCGCCGATGGGGAGCTTGATCCGCAGCCGCTCCGCGAACTCGTGGGCGCGCTTCGCCGCGAAAACCCCCTCGGCCAGATAGCCGATGCTCTGGCTGTTCGCCATGAGGTCGTCGATATCCTTGAACCGGGAGAGGATCCGGTCCGTGACGATCTCCCTGCCGAACTTCTGGTTCCGCCCATACCTGCTCCTGCAGGTGACGTCGAGGTCCCCGACTCCCGCGATCGACGTGAAGGTTTCCGGGTAGGTCGATCCCAGAGCCATGCCGAGGGTCTGTATCTCGGCGAGGCCCGCGGCAAGCAGGAGCGACTCCGTGTTGTCTCCGATGCTGTCCGTGAATTCGGAGAGGGCGTTCAGGATGCCGAAGGCGATGGCCATGACGTTCTTATACGCGGCCGATGTCTGAACTCCGATGGTGTCGAACGAAGAGAATACGATGAGGGTCTTCCCCGACAGGAGTTCTCTGAAGCGGATCGCGTTCCTCCCGTTCCTGCTGGCGGCGATCAGTCCCGTGATCTTACCCCTGCCCACCTCCTCGGCCTGGCTCGGCCCCGCGATGTAGACGAGGTTTCCCTTGTAGAAACCGGGCAGGTGGTCCTCCATCACGTCGAGGATGAGGCGGGGCCCCTTGTCGGTCGGGAGAAAGCCCTTGGTGAGGACGCCGATGGGAACCTCGCCATCCAAGATCGCGGGGATCCGCACCAGGGAACGCACGACGTCGAGCAGGTATTGCGATGGCGTGGCGATCAGAAGGATGTCCGAGGTCGCGGCCTCCTCGAAGATCGTCGTGGCCACCACGGCGGAAGGAAGCCTGACGCCGAAGAGGTAGCGGCTGTTGACGTGGATGCGGTTTATCTCCTCCACCGTTTCCGGCACGGGATCCCAGAGACGGACCGTGTTGCCCTGTTCCGCAAGAACCTTGGAGACCGCGGTTCCCCATCCGCCCGCGTTGAGGATTCCCACGCGCATGGCCTTACCCCTTTTCCCGTTCCGCAAGAGCGCGGAACTCGGCGATCTTCTCGCCGATCGTGGCCAGACTCTGCCGCCAGAATTCCTTTCCCTCGATGTCGAACCCGGCACTCCGGGCGAGATCTACGGCGGAGGCCTTTCCCGTTTCCCCCAGGAGCGCTCGGTATCGGGGGATGAAGGCTTCGCGGTCTTTCCGATACAGGGAGTACAGGCCGAGGCCGAACAGCTGTCCGAAGGCGTAGGGGAAGTTGTAGAACGCCAGGTCCGGCCGATAGTAGTGGCTCTTCACCGCCCACATGTATGGGTGGAGCTCCTGTTCGTTCAGGCCGTCGCCGTATGTCGCCTTCTGGGCTTCCAGCATCATGGCGGAGAGTTCGTCCGGAGAAAGCTCGCTCTTCTCGCGGAGCTCGCAGAGCTTCTTCTCGAAGTAGTAGCGGGAGAGGATGTCAACGATCACCTGCGTCGTTTCCTGCAGGAAAGTCTCTAGAATGGGGATGCGATCCCGGCCCGAGGCTTTTTCTAGCGCCCCCTGGAGGATGATGCTCTCGTTGAAGATCGACGCGGTCTCGGCCAGGGTCATGGGATAGCTCCGGTGGATGGCGCAAGCTTCCTTGAGGATGTGGTGGTGATAGCCGTGGCCGAGCTCGTGGGCTATGGTGCTCACGTCCCCGAACGCGCCGCCGAAGTTGCAGAGGATCCGGCTTTCGCCGAGGATCGGGAACGCGGTGCAGTAGGCGCCGCCCACCTTTCCGTCCCGGGGCCTCGCGTCGATCCATGCGTTGTCGAACGCGTGCCTCCCGAAAGCTCCGAGCTCTTCGCTGAAATCGCTGAATTTTTCGAGGATGAAGCCGCGCGCCTCCTCGAAGCTCCATACCTTGGGGTCGTCGCCCGTCGGGGCGAAGATATCATAGAAGGAACAGCGCTCGATTCCGAGGAGTTTCGCCTTGGCGCGCAGGTAGGTCCGGAAGGCGGGAAGCGACTCTTCCATGGCCTCGATCATGCTCTCGAGGGCCTTCATGCTGATGCGGGCTTGGCGCGCGGAGCGCTCCAAGGTTCCCTCCCAGTTCCTTCGCTTGTTCAGGATGACCGAGAAACCCTTGACCCCGTTGATCGAGAACGAGAGCGGGATCTCGACGCTCTTCCACGCCTCGAGCTCGAGGCGGTAGGCCTTACGCCTGATCTCGCGGTCGCGGTCGTAGGCGAGTGCCCGCAGCTGGGTCACGGTCTTGCGTTCTCCGGTCTTTTCGTCCCAGGCGACCGAGAGAGATGCGGAAACGGCTTCCTGCATCCTGCCCCAGGCATCGCCCCCGCAGCGGGAGAGATCGGCGGCCAGGTTCTCCTCCTGCGGCGACATCTGCCGTTTTCGGAGGAACAGTTCCTCGGTCAGGAAAAACGCGAAATCAGACAACCCGGGAGTCCGCTCGATGAGGGAGGGCAGTTCCTTTTCTAGATCGGCCAATACGTTCCGAAAGGCCACGGATGCGTCCGTCAGGGGAAGAGCCGCTTCCTCGAGGGCGTTCAGCTCCTTCTGCGCCCTCGGATCCCTCGTGTCCGTCGTGAACCGCGCGTACGCATACGAGGCGAGGTTCTCGTAGAGATCGAGGGTTTTATTAGTCTGCGCGATGTAGGCCGTGAGCCAGGCGCCCGCGTCCCGTTTCATGGCGGCCGCGTCTCCCGTGAGGCGGAGAAGCTCCGCCGTGTTCTTCGTGAAGCTCTCCTTGTCGGCCCGGTATCGTTCGCTTTCGAAACCGGCGTATACGGGGTCGATATTCCACAACGGCAGAGCGTCGTCCTTTTCCGTTTGCTTTTCCATAAGGTTCCTCCTCCCGTATACTGCCATGCCCGGCGGATGGATGCAACCCTTTCGCACCGGGCGACCACTTCCTCCCTTTTTTTCAATATGATAGGATCAGGCCAATTCGTTTTCGGAGAGATACGATGAACAAGCACGCGTCCGGGGGGGTGAGACGAACAGCCCCAACCCTCTTTCTTCTGTTCCTGCTGCTCGGATCAAGGGCTTTCGGCTATATCAATAAAAACGAGATGTTCGAGAATCTCGTTCCCGGTACGCTCTACACGGGGACCATTCCGGTGGCTCCGGAGGGTTCGACCACATACAAGACCTTCGTCATCCAGGTGCCCGAGGACGCCTTTGCCATCCGGCTTTCGTTGGAGGGATCGCGGGTGGACCTCGACCTCTACCTGCAGCATGGCAAGGAGATCGAAAATTATTCCGACGCCGATTACGAGGGTTCTTCGGACGAGTGGAACGAGGAGCTCTTCATCAGCCGATTCTCCGACCCTCACCTGGAGAATGGAAAATACTATGTCGATGTCGCGTACCAGCTTTCAGAACCTCCCGTAGCTGACGGCGTCCTCCTGGCAGAGATCCCCTTTTCCATCAGATACGAGGTGATCAGCGCCTCTCCTTCACGCGAGATCCTCCCCGGCCATCCTGTTACCCTGACCCTCGATCCGGAAACGGGGATGTTCGCGGTGGTCGAGGTTACGATTCCCGAAGGAACCGACTCCTTCCGGATCGACCTGTTCAACACCACGGGCGATACCGATTTTTGGATCTCCCGCAACAAGCCGGCCGTGAAGCGGGACCAGGCCCTCTACGTGGCGAACAGTCTCCTCGCCCGGGAGACCTTTGTCCTGACGCCCGAGTCGGTCACGGCGCGGGTCCCGGTAGGTATTTCATCTCGATTTTCAACCAGATGATCGAGGAGGCGCGGTTCGACGTGTCCATCATCGTCACCCTCGGCACGGAGGCGCCGGAGCTGCTCAAGGACATCGTTCCGTTCCCGTATCCGCGGGACCGGTTCGAGGAGGCCCTCTTTGCAACGGTCGAGGTGATCGGGAACGCGGGCAAGGGATCGGGCTGCCTCGTGTCCCAGCAGGGGCATCTGCTGACGAACTTCCATGTCATAGAGGGCTACGACGGGAAGCCGGCTCCCCATATCGCGATCGGCGTCAATACCTCCTTCGCGTACCCTCCTCGGGAGATGTTCTCCGCATCGGTTGTCGCCTATGACAGCGAGCGGGACCTCGCCCTGCTTAAGATCGACAGAGGGCTGTACGGCCAACCTCTCCCGTACCAGTATAAGTTTCCGTATTTTCGCCTTGGCAGAGGGAGCGAGCTTTCGATCGGACAGCCCCTCGGCTTGATCGGGTTCCCTGGTATTGGCGGAACCGGGTCGCGCGTGTCGCTGACGTACACCCAGGGAGTAGTGAGCGGATTCGAGCAGGCCGGTGTCGTTCTCTTTATCAAGACGGACGGCATCATCCATGACGGCTCTTCAGGAGGCGCGGCTGTCAACTCCTACTCCGAGCTTGTCGGCATTTCCACCGTAGTCGTGGGCCAAGGGTCTGGGCAGATCGGGTACATCACATCAGTGGATACGATCCCCAAGGAATGGCTGGATTTCTTCATCCCGAAACGGTGAATGAAGAAGGGTATGGTTTGCCCTCCGATTCGGCGGATTCTTCCTCAGCCTGCGTCGTCGAGGAGCTTTTCCAGCTCCTTCTTGACGTCGAGGAGCGCCTCCTGGTACCTGCTTTCGAGCTGGGCATATTGTCCCTTGAGAAGTTTGACGAATTCGGGGTCGGACTGGGGAGAAAGATGGATCTCCGCCCCCATTTGGCGCGATATTTCGGCCTCTTTCTGCCGAAGCTTGGGTGCGTACTGTCTCTCGAGGTTCTGGGTTATTTGTTTCTGGTTTTCCCTGTACTGCGAGAAGAACTGCCCGATCTGCTTCAGGATGTAGCCGGCGTTTTTCTTGTCTTTGACGAGTTCGAGTATCCCCTTGGCGAGAAGATCGTATCTCTGGGTGTACGTATCGTCGGCAGGAAGAATCAGGTTCGCCAGAAAGACTTGCGCGATCCCCTCCCGTACCCAGACAAGATCCTTATCCTTGTATGCTTTCAGCCGTTTCTGCAGATCGACCGCTTCCCCGTTCGCAGGGGCCTGGAGATAGTCAGAGGCGAGTTTCTTGCCCTCTTTTCTCATCGCGTCGGCCTTGAGCGTTTCTTTATCGCTCTTGACTCCCTCGGTTCTTTCGAGGGCAAGCTCAAGGGCTGATTTGATTCGTGCCATGTCCTTTACTCCCGTTTCCGATGGCCTTGTAGCCGCTTCGGAATCTTTTTCATCTTAAATGTACCAAAAAAAGAGAGGAAGTCAAAGGATTACATCGTGCCAGGAAGCGTATTGGTCCTTCTATCGGCGGCGGCCTAGATGCGTCCGTAGTAGCGGCCTAGATGCGTCCGCAGGTCATCGCTCCTCCATGAGCAGAAGCGGCCGCGGGAGCCGGTCGAAGCGTGGAAAGAAAGGCTGGCGTTCGGACGTGAAGCCGGTCGGAATAGGCGCCAGGCCGGCAGTATCGGCCAAAGGGGAAACCCCTATGCAGAAGGAGAAGCGTTCCCGGCGTATCGTGCCAGGTCTAAAGGTCCGCGGCCCCGGAAGCCCGCCGATCGACATCCAGAGGATCTCCTCGTCTCCTCGCTTCTCCGCCCTGAAGGTAACGGGAAAGAGGCCGGGTTTTCCGCGATCGCGCGGGTCCATCCCGATGGTGATCGTTTCAGCGTCCCCGATCAGCGAGAATTCGCGGCCGTACAGGGTGAAACTGTTCCCGGGGCAGCTTTTCCTTCCATAACGGAGTATCAGGGATCCCTTGGCTTCGGGGGAGGGCGTAAAGCCGATCGATAGGCGCAGGACCGATCCCGCCTCCCTGATTCCATTCACCGTGAACGGTTCACCCGACCTGTTCCCGCTGATCGCCATCTCGAAGACAGCAGTGTGTTCCACGACCGTCGTTTCTGCGAATATCGGGTACCGCATCTCAACCGATACATAGAGGAGGGGGTCGTTGTCCCTGAACAGATAGTCCACCGTGAGCTTGCCGGGTTTCGTCATAGAGGGATCTCCGATGACGCGGATCTCGCGAAGCCCGCGCAGTCCTTCTTCCTCTATCGAATAGGACGCGGCGCGGTCAAAGTGGCGTGAAACGCCGCGTATCCTCATGCTCGAGATGATCGGAAGAGCCGGGGTGATCCGCCGCTCCGCCCGATACAATCCCGCGGCGCGTCCGTGGATGAAACGAACAGTGCAGTTTTCGCCCTCCATCTCGACTTCGCCGGGCATGTCCGATGTGAGGACCCGTCGCGATTCTTCGTCCCCGGCGTCTTCTCCCCTCTCCTGCCCGAAGGCCTCCTTGGTACGCCAGGTTTCCATGAGCCGGAAGAAGTCTTCCGAATCCCCGGTGTACGTCGGAAAGAGGATTCGTCCCCGGATCGAGTCCGATTCGTCTCTATTTCGGAGGATGAATTCCTGGTATGTCGAGATGGAAGCGAATTGCGCCGTTTGGGCGGGAGTATCGAGAGCGCCGATCTCTGCCGCGGCGGCTTTTATTCGGGAGATCCAGTCGGTAAAACCGAGAAAACCATCGGATGTTCCCCCGCACTGTCGAAAAATGGCCTGCGCATGTTTCCGCGGCGCTTCATTAAAGCATTCATGCGGGGGCCACTCGAGGAGAAGGATCTCCGGGGAAAGCGGTTCCGAAATCTGTCGTTTCCACCGCGGGGTGCAAGGCGCCGTGCCGATACGGGTCACGGGGATAAACCGTGCCTGGTCCTCGAAAAAAAGGACCGCCAATTCTCCGACCGCCTCGTTTCGGGACAAACCTGCATCCCTTCCCGCGGCGAGGAGGACCGCCGCAAGGGAACGGTATCGTTCAAACGGGCGGTATCCGAAAGGGTCGGGATGGGGAAAGAAGGGAACGGAGCTCGTGTCGAGCCCTTCGGTCAGATCTTCCGCGGAATCGTCAGGAGACAGCTCCCGTTCGAGTTCCGAATCGGAGAGACAGATGTGCGGGATACCGGTGCGGCCCGCCGGTACAATCATGTCGCGTTCCCCTTTCCCGAATCTTTCCTTGAAGGCGCGCCGCGTTTCCGGGTCCTGGAGGCTGCATAGAGGCATGTTCCAGCAGACCGGCAGCGTCTCTAGGACGGGATGCGCTGACAGAAGCGACAAAGCTCCCTTGAGGAGTTCCCGAAAATATTCGGAAGCGACCGGGGGAATTCTGATCATGAAGATGCGAGATGTCCTCGTTTTCATCCTACTCCCCTACAAGTTTCCTAAAACCATGCCAGGCGTCAAGGCCGAATCCGTAAAAAAGATAATTTTTCTGTTGATGATGACGGAAAGTATTTGTATCTTTTCCTGAGAATCGGTTTTCCTGAACCGGAGGCAGGGGAGTATTCCTTGCCCTGACGTATGGATTATTGTTCGAACGTCCGGTGTGCTTCACGGAATCCCTCGTTTCCCGGCAAGAAGGAAGACCATAGAAACAAAGAAACCGGCGGTCGCGGGGTCAGAGGACCTTCGCAATCGTCCCCATAGAAATTGAAATTACATATATACAGGAGAGGTAACGAGAAATGGCTAAGCAATTGATGTACAATGAAGAGGTCAGAAGGAACCTCCTGCAGGGGGTTGAAAAGATCTCGAATGCCGTGAAGGTCACCCTCGGACCCAAGGGCCGGAATGTTCTTCTCGACAAGAAATTCGGCGCTCCCACCGTAACCAAAGACGGCGTTTCGGTG
>CAZPZF010000006.1:0-31336 GCA_964590705.1 uncultured Spirochaetales bacterium
ACTCCAAGGCCGTACGGGTTGGGCTGGAAATCCACATCGAGTCCGAGCTCCCGGAGCATGGGGAACAGGGAACCGGAATTCTCCGCGGCCCTCGCACCCACGTCGAACGTGAATCCTCCCTTTCGGTAGGAAGCCACGAATCCGCCCGCCTGGTCAGCGGCTTCGAAGACGGTGACCCGTACCCCGGCCCTGGCCAGGTACGCGGCCGCGGTGAGGCCCGCGATGCCCCCGCCGATGACCGCGCAGGTTTTCACGGCCTTCCCCCGGCTTGTTTCTCGGCACGGCCTCGCGCGGAGGCGGCGGTCCCCCGAGGTGTAGTGTTTCTATCCGCGGGATCCGCGGGCAGTTTATGGAGACGGAGCATGATCTCACGGATGGGCAGGTGTCCAGCCCCCGCCATTTTCCGACTTTGATGAACGGTCCCCGCCCCATGCGCAAGGCTCGCGGCCTGTTTTGAATCTGCTTCCGTGACCGCCCCGATCGCCCGTTCTCCGGCTGTGAGCCTGCCGCCGCTTCGGCATACCGTCTCGCACGGCCGAGCATGGCATTCCGTGCAGGCGTGTCCGATGGTCTCCAGAAGGCGCCGCCTGGCTCCCGACAGGTTTCCGTACTGAAGCCGCCGCATGATTCCCCGGATGTCTCCGCCCGCGGGACAGACGATCCTGCATGGGGCGTCGTCGCACCAGAGGCACAGGGACGCGAACTCTGGAAGCGGAACAATAGAAAACTCGCGATCTACCGAAGCAGTGGTATCGCCGGAAAACTCGCTATCCGCCGGCATGGCGGATTCAATTGAAAACACGCTATCCGCCAGCTCGGCGGGATATGTGGAAAATTCGTTAACCACATGTCGGCCTGGATCTCTGTCCGAATCCCGGCATGTGACGAAACCCGTCTTCTCCGGCGGACCCGCATACTCCGGAACGCCGAAATCCCTGAGGATCACGTTGGCCGCGCTAATCCCCGATACGGTGACCGCAGGAGCGCCCGTTCCCATGACCGTAGACTCTCCGCACAGGAAAAGCCCAGGCCATCGCGTCCTGGCGTGCGGTCGATTCAGGAGTTCCTGGCCGATCCTCTGCTTTGGTCCGGCCACGGCTCCGCCGTTCTTCAGGAGATAGCGTTCGATCGTAACCGGCGTGGCGGTTTCCACGTACCGAAGGGCGGAAACGATCCCCGGAAACCTCTCTTCGATCAGCTCGAGTACCCGTTTCTCCTGCCTCTTCTTTTCCTCCAAGTACCCGGCGGATCTGGTTTTCCCGTCATACTCCAGTGATCCCGGCGCGGGCCAGGACCTCAGGGAGGGGCCGATGGCCAGGAAGAGATGCTCTCCGCGCGGGGCAAGGGAGGGATCGTCCAGGGTGGGGATGTAAACGGTCACTTCAGTCTCGTCTATCCCCGCCGCCGAGGAAGCGAGCATCTCCACGGGCAGGGTTCCCGGCGGAATGACCGACTCGTCCACCGCCTCGTAGACAACCATGCTCGGATAGGTCGCTTCCATCGCGCGGTAGCGAGCGTCCTCTTTTCCCATGTCCATTCCCTGTGGAAGAAGCCTCCCGTACAGGTTCCAGATGGTTCCGCCGTAGAGGACGGCGTCGGCTCTGAGTTCCCGGCCCGCTGCGGTCCTGACGCCCGCCGCTCTGCCTCCCTCGAAGAGGATTTCGGTCACGAGGGTTTCGTACTCGATGCGGCCGCCGTATTTCTCTATCGCGTGCTCGAGCCTCGCAGGGACCGCGGCGGAACCGCCGACCGGGTAGTAGCTGCCCCCCTTATGGTTGTCCACGAACATGGTGATCGCCATGATCGCGGGGGTCTCCTCGAGGGTCGTGTAGGAGTAGGTGGAGGTGAGCTTGTTGAAGAAAGCCTCCACCTCCGGGTCGCTTACGAATTTCCTGAAAAGGAAAGCGGCGCTCCTGCGGAGAAGGAGGAGCAGGCGCATCTGCCTGACCGGGTGTCGCAGAAGCTGGGCCAGGAGAAACGAGCGGGGCATTTCCGCGGGAGAGGTGAAGACCACGGTCTTCGAGATGACGGTATCGTAGAGGTCGATGATGTGGGCGTAGAATTCCTTGATCCGGGGCAGGCTCTCCGGAAGCAGCTTCCCGAGCTCCTCGTAGAAACGCTCCATGTCGGGCCAGAAAACGATCCTCTTTCCCCGGTAGTTCAGGCTGTAGAGGGCCTCGTGCCTCACCATTTCGATCGGTTCCTCGAGGATATCCATGACGTACCGGTGGGGATTGAATCCCCGCTCCCCGAAACCGTAGAACATTCCGACGCCTTGGTCGAAGGTGTATGGGCCACGCTTGAAGATCCCGCACCCACCGCCGGGCTGGTACTGGTTGTCGAAAACGGTCACGTCGATGCCCTTCTTCGACAGCAGCGCCGCGGCGGTCAGGCCCGAGAGACCCGCGCCGATGACGATCACCCTTCTATTCTCCATTGTCCCCCCGTGTGGTATGGCGTTTTCGTTTCGCCCTGTCTATTCTTCGGAGAATATATGAAAATCAATATACATAAATACCATACGGGGACTGGTTAAAATCAATCCGCTTGACGGAGAATACCGCCGGCGTCTCTATGGTTTGGGCCAACCGGCGAGGAGGAAATGAGGATCGCTCCTGCATGACCGCATTATTACAATCCGTTTTGCTTTCGGCTCACCTTTCGAAGCTTTTTAAGATCTCCGCGTACTTCCCGCTTTTCCTGACCCGCGCGAATGCTGCCTCGTATCTTCTGAATACATGCTCCGCGGTCGGGAGGCTTACTGCCATCCACGCGTCGGTGGGGAAGGATGTGATCTTGAGGACAGGGGCCACGTCGTTCATGGAGCGTTTAAGGGTTTTCATCTGGTGAATAAGCTGCAGGGTACCCATGGGGATTAAGTCGACTTCGCCAAGAAGCAGGTTCTGGATGTTCATGGAGTGTATCTGCGCAGTCTTAATGGCATCCGGCCTGACGCCGTTTTCTAGGAAATAAGAATAGGCGAAATTGTTCGCGACGCAGCCAAGCCGATAGTTTTTCAGGTCAGCCGCGTCGTGGATGACGATGTCGGTCCGCTCCGCCAGGCGGTAAATGTGGTGTTCGTCCGGAACGACGGGGCCGATCCAACGGAACTCCTTTTCCCGCTGCGTAGTCCGCAGGGATGTGAGGAGAAATACCTCGGGTTTCTCCTTGGCCAAGGCTATCGCATCCGTCCACTGCATGAACTCGATCTCTTCCTCCTCGCCGAGTTCGGCCAGCATAAGCCTGACGATCTCGATGAAGACTCCCGTTATCCGGTCGTTTTCTATATACTGGTAGGGGGGCAGATAATCGCAGACGAAGCGCCTGTGGGTCCTGATTTGTCCCAACCGGTCGCGCATCACCGTGAGGTTTTTCGTGTTGTCATCGCTGATGCTGAACAGAAGTCCGAGGGAGTCGGATATTCGGTGGACGCTTCTAGATAAGGCTTTCGCCTCGGAAAAGTTCACCGCCGCGTGTGACTCCATGTTGCCCAGATGGTCCTGTAGACTGATGGTTTTCTCGAGGACATCCGCGGCGTAGCGTTTTGTCGTAGCCGATGTGTCCACCATGGTCGAGAGAGCCGTCGAGATCTGTGCCGTGCCCGCGGACATCTCGCTTAATCCGCCGATGATTTCCTCCATGCTCGACGTGGTTCCGCGGACGTTGGCGAGGATCCGATCCATGCTCTCCCGGAGGCGTCCGGAGGTAGAGAGTGTTCTGTCGACCTCAGCCTGGATTCCCTTCAGGGTTCCTGCGATCGACGCAGCGTTCTTCCTTGCCGATTCCGCGAGCTTCTTGATCTCTCCCGCCACAACGGCGAAACCGCGGCCATGCTCACCGGCGTGCGCGGCTTCGATAGCCGCGTTCATGGAGAGAAGATTCGTCTGCTCCGCGATCTCGCTAATCATGGCAGCCATGCCGAGAATGCCTGACGTGGTCTCTCCGATCGCCGCGAATGCTTCGGTCGTGTTTACAATCTCCGTGCGGCCCGCTTCCGCGATCTCGATCAGCCTGTTCAGCGCGGATCGTTTCTCTTCGGATATTCCTGCGATACTCCTGATCGAGCTGATGAGCTCCTCGATCGAGGCGGAAGACTGCTCCACCGCTGCGGCTTGGTCCGAGAAAACCCTGTTTGCGCGTTCCAATGTTTCCTGGATTTCGTCGATGATCCGCTTGGATTCCGATATCTTCGCGTCCAGCTGAGAGGTCGTGCCCTCGAGCGAATCTGCGGAGCGGGAAACGCTCTTGACCTCCTCAGAGATCGCATGTGTGTTGGAGAGGATGGCCTGGCCGAGCTCGTGGTCCTTCCGCCACAGGTTCTTGATGTCGATGATGCTCCGTTGGAAACCGGATAAAAGTTCGTCGGTCGCCCTGACGACCTCCGCGATTTGGCCGCGACCAGCCGAATCGGGGCAGGAAGATATCTCGGCTTCCCCCGTGCGGACTGAATGGAGGTAGTCCGCGGTTGCCCGGGAATCGCCCTTCAACCGGACAAGGGCGATGGCTATTCCAGCGATGGAGACTGCGGAGAATACAGCAATGGCCGCGGCGGAGAACATGCCGATCCGCGGAATTGAGAATCCGCAGAAAACGAGGATGGCGGTGTCAGCTACGAGTGCCGTGGTGAACGGAAAGGCGCGCTTGGCTGTTCCCGGCATGGGTGCTCCCCTCCTTTCAAGAAACCCGCATGACATTCTATGAAAGGCATCGTCATCGGGACAGGTGTCGTAATTAATTTGATCTAGCAGATTCAGTGAATCAATTCATTCTAATTTAACCGATTTCTTCTGTCAAGAAAAACTTGCCTCGATGAATGGCTTGGGAGAGAGTTCAGCGCCATGTCTCCGCAGTCGTTCCCGTATGTGCAGCTCAGTGTCTTGAATCGGTTAAGATCGAACATGGCCAGGCCAGAAGGGGGTATCGTTCCTCTGGAATCTCGCGGCCTCGGCGCCAATGGCCGCAAGAGTCTGCCCAATGTCCTAGCATGTCTACCTGGAAATGGCGGATCATGATGTCGCAGATCTTCCCGTACAGCTCGGGAGGGGTGAAATGCTGCGCCTTTTCCTTTAGGATCCAGAACAGATCCTCGGTACTTGCCTTTTCAGATGAAGGTGATCGAGCTCGTTGCGTCCCGGGAGAAGGGGGAGACGAGTTCCCTGTCGGCAAGACCGGTATACACGCCTCTGCCGATGGAGAACGGGGCGTTGAGCGTGAGGATGAAGAAGGGGCCGTACTGGATCTCGAGCTTCTTCTTCCTCCGGCGGAGATCGATGGCCCGCGGACCCTGGCGGTGAGGAGGCTGAACAGGGCCGTGATTATGAAGACGAGAGTGAGAACGAGAGTCATGATAGGTTGTCGATCCTCACGCTTCAGACCCCAGTGCGGAGTTCCGCCTCCCTGTTGCCGGAAAAAAGAAGTGCACATGCACGCCGCGTGTACTATAATAAAAAAGGAGTTTGCACAATGAAACAGAAAAGGTGGGTTTCAGCCGTGATCCTTGCGGCGGTCCTCGTCGTTCCCGGCCACGCGGACGAGTCCGCGGTCATCGTCGGGATCTACGAGAACGCCCCGAAAGTGTTCCTGACCGCAGAGGGGAAACCCGCCGGATTCTTCGTAGACATAATCGAGGCTGTGGCCGATACGGAAGGCTGGAAGCTCGAGTACCGATATGGAACCTGGTCCGAGGGGCTCGAACGCCTGGACCGGGGGGAGATCGACCTCATGCCCGACGTCGCCTACACCCCGGCGCGGAGCGCTGTCTACGCGTTCCACGAGGAACCGGTGCTCTCCGACTGGTTCCAGGTCTACGCGGCCAGCGGAAGCGGGATCCGCTCACTCGTCGATCTTGACGGAAAGCGCGTATTCGTCTTGCAGCGCTCTGTTCAGCAGGAGTCCTTTGCCCAGCTCGCCGACGACTTCAGCCTCACCGTAACTCTCATCCCCATGCCAGACTACCGGTCGATGTTCCAGGGAGTGCACGCCGGCGACGCGGACGCCGCGATCACGAACCGCTTCTACGGCGCCAGGAACGCCGCCGACTACGGTCTCGAGGATACAGCCGTAATCTTCAACCCGACATCCCTCTTCTTCGCCGCACCGCGGGAGGGGAGGGAGGCGCTCCTCGCCGCAATCGACAGCCACCTTGTCGAGATGAAGCGGGATCCGCAGTCGGTTTACTACAAGTCGCTTCGAAGCTGGACGACCGAGCGGGTCGGCTTGCGGCTCCCCCGCTGGGTCCCGCTCGTTGTGATCATCCTCGGCTGGAGCCTCCTCCTCAGCCTCGCCTGGGGCTTCATCCTAAGGAACCGGGTCAGCGCGCGGACGCGGGAACTCCGCCGGATCAACCATGAGATGGAATCGCGTATCGAGGAGAGAACCATGGAACTGGCCGCGGCCATGGAGCAGGCGCGCGCCGCGGACCGCCTGAAGTCGGCCTTCCTGGCAACCATGAGCCACGAGCTGCGTACCCCCCTGAACTCGATCATCGGATTCACCGGCATCCTGAACCAGGGGATGGCGGGACCCCTGAACGACGAACAGCGTAGGCAGTTGGGCATGGTGCAGAAGAGCGCGCGGCATCTCCTCGACCTGATCAACGATGTTCTCGACATCTCCAAGATCGAGGCGGGGGAATTACCCCTCTCCTGTTCCTCCTTTCCCCTGAGGCAGGCCATCGAGCGGATGGTCGAGGTGGTCTCCCCGATGGCGATGCGTAAAGGGCTCGAGCTTCGCGTCGCGATCGATCCTTCCGCGGGGGAGATCATTACCGATCGGCGGCGGCTGGAGCAGATCATCCTCAACCTGCTCACCAACGCGGTCAAGTTCACCGAACGCGGCGGTGTATCGATATCGTGCGGGCTCGACTCCGGCTCGGGGATGTACGCGATCTCCGTTTCGGACACGGGCATCGGGATCCCGCCGGAGGAGCAAGCGGGGATCTTCCGTCCCTTCTACCAGGTCGACGCCGGGCTGGCACGGAAGCAGGAGGGCACCGGGCTGGGACTCTCCATCTGCGAGAAACTGACGAAAAGGATGGGAGGAACTATCGAGGTCGAAAGCGAGACGGGGAAGGGGAGTACCTTCACCGTAAGGCTGCCGACGGCAGGGAAGACGAACGCCGCCCCCGGAGGAGAATATGAGCAATAAACTGCTGATCATTGAAGACAACGAACAGAACCTCTACATGATGCGCTTTCTCCTCGAGAGACGGGGCTTCGAGGTGGAGGAGGCCGGAAACGGGCATGAGGGGATTGAAAAGGCGCGATCCATCCTGCCGCGCGTTATCCTTCTGGACATTCAGCTTCCAGGCATGGATGGATACGCCGTGGCCGAGGAACTGAAGAGACACCCCCGGACCGCGTCCATCCCCATCGTGGCCGTTACCTCCTACGCCATGGTGGGAGACAGGGAGCGGATCCTCTCCGCGGGAGCGGACGGTTACATCGAGAAACCGATCGACCCGGACAGTTTCGCCGATGAGATCATCCGCTATTTCCCCGCTGAAGCGGAGCCTGGCCCAGCCGAGGCGCGCGATGCGGAGGCCGGGCAATGATCGTGCTCGTCGTGGATGACAACGAGGAAAACCGTTATCTCCTTACGAGCCTTCTTACGGCCAAGGGGCATGAGGTCAGACAGGCGTGCAACGGCGTGGAGGCCCTGGCGATCCTCGGGGCTGACCGCGTCGACCTGATCGTGAGCGACATCCTCATGCCTGTGATGGACGGATTCCAGCTCTGCCGCACGGTCAAGACAGATGCGGCCCTCATGACCATTCCCTTCATCGTGTATACCGCCACGTATACCGGACCGCAGGACGAGACCTTCGCGCTCAGGATCGGGGCGGACCGCTTCGTGCTCAAACCCTGCGAGCCGGACACCTTTCTCTCGGTGATGGACGAGGTGATGGCTGATGCCGTCCGGGGCGATGCAGGACGGCACGCTGAACCGGTGGAGGACGCCGAGGTCTACCGCCTCTACAGCGAGCGGCTCGTCCGGAAACTCGAACAGAAGATGATCGTGGCGGAACGGGAGATCAACGCGCGGCGCGAAGCGGAGAAGGCTCTCCGTGAAAGCCGCGAACGGCTGATCGAGGCACAGCGGATCGCCGGAATCGGGGATTTCACCTGGGACATCGAGACCGGCGGCCTGCGGTGGTCGGATGCGCTGTACGATCTCCTGAGGTACGACAAGACAATGCAGCTCAGTGCTGATGCGATACGGATGCGGATCCTCCACCCGGAGGACCGCGAACGGTTCGAGGCGTGGATCGGGCGGAGCCTGTCCTCGGATTGCGGCCTCATCTCCCCGTGCGAGTACAGGGTGATCCGCGGGGACGGCGAGGTGAGATATGTCCGTACCCAGGGAGTGATCGAGCGAACGAACGGAAAGGCGGTCCGTGTGTTCGCCACGGTTCAGGACATCACCGAACGGAAGAGGCAGGAGGAGGAACTGCAGGAATCGATCCGTGAGAAGACGGAACTCCTGCGCGAATTGTATCACCGCACGAGGAACAACATGCAGGTGATCATCTCGCTCCTGATGCTGAACGCCGGCAACTCCCCCGATGATCAGACGCGGAACCTGGTCAGATCGACCATCACCCGGATCCAGGCGATGGCCCTTGTGCACGAGAAACTCTGCCAGTCCCAGAATCTCTCCCGGATCAACCTGAACGAGTATATCCTTGATCTGGCCCAGCTCCTGTTCCAGATGTACGGCGAGGCGCCCAACCGCGTCGGGCTTAACCTCGATCTCCAGCAGATGCCCGTTCTCATCGATGTCGCGGTTCCCTGCGGCCTGGTCCTGAACGAGCTTTTCTCCAACGTCTTCAGGCACGCCTTCCCCGACGGGCGAAGCGGGAAACTATCGGTACTCCTCCGGCGAAGCGACGCGGATCACTGCGTCAATCTCGTCGTTTCCGACGACGGGATCGGGCTACCCGCTGGTTTCTCCTGCGCGGCGGCGAACACGATGGGAATGAAGACGATCCACGCGATCGTGGAGCATCAGCTGCAGGGGGAGGTGCGTTTCCGACCCGGGTCAGGGTCGGGAGGGGGCCTCACCTGCGATATCCGGTTCCCGGACAGTCTCTACCGCGACAGGGTGTAGGAGACAGTATCACGCGCCGATCACTCATCCGGTCTGGTCGTCCCCCTCATCGAACAGGAAGAGCTCGTCGATGCTCGCCCCGAGCTGCTTGGCGATCCGATGCGCCAAAAGCAGCGAGGGATTGTAGTTCCCCTTCTCGATATAGCCGATCGTCTCCCTGCGCACCTTGACCAGCCCGGCCAAATCCTCCTGCGTCATGTCGAAGCGGGCCCGGAACTCCTTGATGCGGGTTTTCATGAGGCGTTCGGTTTTTTCATGTAGATGAAATGGGAGATCCAGAAGGAAAGCACCATGACCATGAGTATCGTTCCTATCGCGTTTTTCATGGGAAGAGTGT
This sequence comes from uncultured Spirochaetales bacterium, assembly GCA_964590705.1. GTDB lineage: Bacteria > Spirochaetota > Spirochaetia > CAZPZF01 > CAZPZF01 > CAZPZF01. The sequence goes on from CAZPZF010000006.1 coordinate 9,446, forward strand.
AGATACCGAAGTAGTCGAGATTGCCGATGACGGTGATGGCGAGGAGCGTGAACAGCCACGAATTCCGGTAGCTCTTCAGATCCTGTCGGATGGTGAACTCGTCGGCCGCAACCCCCTTGTTCCGCCTGACCCCGATGGTGAACAAGAGGATCACCAGGGCAAAGGTGACGAACATGACGACCAGATTCGCCCGATCATCCGTGAACAGGAGTGCCGCTGTCACGTATCCCGCCGAGAACAGGACGCTTCCGATGATCGCTACGATGCTCCAGGGACTCTTTTTCACGACAACCTCCTTGTACTATAAACATAACATAATGTTATATATATCGCACATATGCGATTTTGTCAAGAAAAAGAAAGGGTAGTGTCCGGAAGCTTATGGGTTTTTCGAACGAAACACTATATGGAGCGCTTTTTTTGCGGGTACACCACAACACAAGAGGCTGCCCATAAGCTTCCGTACACGATAAAAAGGATGGCGGCGTTTCCGCCGCCATCCTCGCACCTGCCTGTGAAGGATCTGTCAGAATTCCGTGAACTCGTCGTCCCGCTCGTCCCCGGCATCCATGTTTTTAAGAATGATGCCGGTTCTCGGGCTCCCGTGAGGGGCGGGTTTATTCGCTCCTGACTCGATCAGCTTTACGGGCTTGGGTTGGGCAACGGAAGGGCTCTTCTTCTCTGCGGGGCGCTCCTCGCTTCGCTCCTGGCCGCCTCTTCCCTTTGCCGAAGCCCTGACCTTGAAGAAGCCGATCGTGTTCTGCAGCTCCTCGGCCTGGGAGGAGAGCTCCTCAGCCATGGACGCCAGTTCCTCTGAGGCCGAGGAGTTGGCCTGGATCACGCTGTCAAGTTGGATGATCGCCTTTGCGATCTGCTCCGTACCGGAGTTCTGTTCCCTGCTCGCCGCGGTGATTTCCTGGACCAGCTCCGCGGTTTTCCGGATGTTGGGAACGATCTGCTCGATCATCCTGCCCGCGCCTTCGGCAACGCCGACGCTCTTCACGGAGAGCGCGTTGATCTCGGCTGCGGCGGTCTGGCTTCTCTCCGCGAGCTTCCTCACCTCGCTGGCCACGACGGCAAAGCCCTTGCCGTGCTCACCGGCCCGGGCCGCCTCGATGGCCGCGTTCAAGGCCAGCATGTTCGTCTGTCGGGCGATCTCCTGGATGATCGATATCTTTCCGGATATCTCCTTCATGGCGGAGACCGTCTCGAGGACCGCCTTTCCGCCCTCTTCGGCGTCCTGGGCCGTCTTCCGGGCGATCGCCTCGGTCTGCATCGCGTTTTCCGTATTCTGCTTGATGTTCGCGCTCATCTCCTCGATGGAGCTGGAAACCTCCTCCGCGGACGCCGCCTGCTCGGTAGCCCCCTGGCTCATGGACTGGGCCGTGTCGCTAATGGCCTGGCTGCCCGTCGTCACCTGGTTAGCTGCGGTCTGGATGGACACGGCTATGGCTTCCAAGCCCGCTATCATCTCCGTCATCGAGTTGCCGATATCCCCGATCTCGTCTCCCCGTCTCTTGATCCGGTTCCTCTGCTCTTCGGTAAGCATCTCAAGCACGAGGTCGCCGTGCGCGATCCCCTGGACGGCTCCGGTGATGACGCGGATCGGGTTGGCGATCGACCGCCCGAGCACGAACGAGAGGACGAGGATCACGACGAGGATCACGGCCATGATCGAGAGGAGGATCGTCTGGATGGTCCGCGCCGCTCCGTAGAACTCATCGCGGGGTACCATGACGCCTATGGCCCAACCCGGGGTTCCCCCTATCGGGGCGGAAATGGAAATGAATTCGACGCCGTCCGGACTCGTCACGGGGCCGATCGCTTCCTTGCCCGCCAGCACATCCGCGGACATCTCCTGCAGGCCAAGATACCCGGCTTCGGCCGCCTTGGTGATGTTGAGGCTCATGGTGAGCTCCGCGTCCGGGTGCGCGAGAATCAGGCCCGTTCCGTCGACGGCCCAGCCGAAGCCGTTCGCGCCGATGCTGATCTTCGATACGGTTTCGGATATGGTATGCAGCGTAATGGACGAGATGACGACTCCGTTCCTCTTCCCCGCGGCATCGGTTGTCCCCGCCGCAAGCACGAAGATCGGGTTCCCGCTGGCCCTGGAGATCAGGGGATTGCTCAACGAGGAGCTCTTTCCCCCCTGCATGATATCCAGGAAATAGGAGCGGTCCTTGTACGAGTTGCTGTTCCCCGTGTTGTCGTATCCGATGCCCTCTTGGTTGATGAAGGCGAAGTTCTCGAAGTTCTCGTGCTTGGTCTTCGACGTGGACCGGACGTAGGCTTCCATCTCCTCTCGGTTCCCGCCCTGGATGGCGGGGTGCAGAGCCATTACGGAGAGGATATCCCGGTTCCCCTGGATCCACTTCGTGATTTCCGCGGCCCGGGCCTTCACGATCTCAAGGCTCAGGGACTCGGTGAGTTCCTTCACGGACCTGTTCAGCTGCGAGGTTATCACGACAGCCATCACCACAAACAGGGCGGCGCTGCATACACCGAAGATCAGGGCGATCTTCAGTCCCAAGTTCATTTTCCCGGCTCGTTTCATACTTTTGTCTCTCCTTCCGTCAAAAAAAGTTGCATTTTGATAATGGGATACCCCTATTGTAGTAGATCCGGCAGGAGAATGCAGGTTTTTAAAGAATATTTTATTTTTTTCTCAATTTCGCCTGTGTGATTTGTGGAATACCTAAAAGACTCGAGCGGAATTTGACTGGAATTCCTTTGCCCTTTTCCCGCTCCGCGGCGCCGAGGAGAGCCGTGGTTTCAGACGTCTATCTGAAATGGCAGGCTACGAGATGGCTGACGGCGGGGCTGGCCGCGGCTCCGTCTGGCGTACCAGGCGCGGTTCCCGCGGCAGCGTCTCTGTCGGCTTTGCCGGCGGCGTCCATGACTGCAGAGCCGGCGCGCGGTGCCCGCAAAAGCGGTCGTCCCTCCGCGCATTCCGGTCGCCTTTCGGGGCATCGATTCTGGAAAGGGCAGCCGGCCGGAATGTCCACCGGATTGGGGACCTCTCCTCCCAGAATCCTTCTGGGAATCCCCTTGCGGGGGACGAGCCGGGGCATGATCTCGATTAAGGCTTGGGTATAGGGGTGGAGCGGGGAATGGACGATCTGGTCTGCGGTTCCCGTTTCCACGACCGTGCCGAGGTACATGATGGCGATGAAGTCAGAGAGGACCCACGCGAGCGATATGTCGTGGGTGATGAAGAGATAGGTGAGGGTGTGGTTCTCCCGCGTCCTGAGCATGAGACGGAGGAGGTCTGAACGGATGGAGACGTCGAGCATGGAGACCGGTTCATCGGCTACGATCAGTTCGGGCTCCAGGACCAGGGCTCCCGCGATCGCGATCCGCTGCCGCTGGCCCCCCGACAGTTCGTGGGGAAAACGGTCGAGGTAGTTCTCCGTGGGCATAAGCCCCACTTCCTCAAGCGCCCGCACGGCTCTTTTGCGGTACTCTTCCTCGGACCCGCAGAGCTTGTGCACACGGAGCGGTTCGGTCAGGATCTTGTGGATCGGGTGGCGCGGGTTCAACGACTGGTACGGATCCTGGAAGATCATCTGCACCTTCCTTCGGTAGTCGAGGAGTTGTTCGCCGGCAAGGGATGTGACCTCGGCGCCCTCGAAGCGTACCGAACCCCTGACGTACCGTGGATCGTGCAGTCTGACCACCGCCTTTCCCATCGTCGTCTTTCCCGAGCCGCTCTCCCCCACAAGGGAGAGGATGCTCCCTCGTGGGATCCCGAGCGAGACTCCGTTCACCGCGTGGACCTTTCTCTGGGGCCTGCCCATGAGGGTCGAGAGGAAGCGGGTGGACAGGGGGTATTCAATGAAGAGGTCCGATATCGCTATGAGAGGCTCCACGGCATGTCTCCTCCATGATAACAGGAATAGCGGTGAGTGGCCGAGACCGCGGTAAAAGGAGGCATAGCTTCGGCGCATTCCGCGTCCGCCCACCGGCAGCGCGGCCGAAACGGGCATCCGGCGGGCATGTTCAGGAGATCGGGCGGGGTGCCTCCGATCGATTCCGGGAGGAGCCTGCTGCCGGCCACGTCCGGAAAGGAGCGAAGCAGGAGGGCGGTGTAGGGGTGGTGCTGGATTCGAAAGACCTCCTCCACGGTCCCCGTCTCCACGATCCTGCCGGCGTACATCACCGCGACCCTGTCACAGGTGTCTCCGAGGATGGAGAGGTCGTGGGTGATGAGAATCATCGACATGCCGAGATCAGCCCGCAGACGTTCCAGCAAGTCGAAGATCTGGGCCTGGACCATGACGTCGAGGGCCGTGGTCGGTTCGTCTCCAATCACGATGCTCGGACCGCAGGCGAGGGCCATGGCGATCATCACCCGCTGGCGCATTCCGCCGGAGAACTCGTGCGGGTAGTCGCCCGCCCTCCGCCGGTCGATCTCGACCATCTCCAGGAGGGCCTTTGTCCGGTCCCGCGCGATATCCTCGGAGACCCCTCCGTGCACGAGGATCGCCTCCACGATCTGGTCTCCGATCTTCCTTACCGGGTTCAGTGCGTTCATGGCCCCCTGGAAGATGATCGATATCTCCTTCCAGCGGAAATTCCGGATCTCGTCGTCGGAGATGCGCGCCAGATCCGTCCCATTGAGAAGGATATGGCCGCCCGATACCCGCCCGTTGGAGGGGAGGAGGCGCATGAGAGAAAGAGCGGTCGTCGTCTTGCCGCACCCGGATTCGCCGACGAGTCCCAGGGTTTCACCCTTTGCGAGGGAGAAGCTGACGTCGTTGACCGCCCTGCAGGTTCCCTGCGAAAGGGTGAATTCCGTTACCAGACCTTCGACGGAGAGGATGTCCATGTCAGCGGCTCCTGAGTTTCGGATTGAGGATCTCGTCCAAGGCATACCCCATGAAGGTGAACGAGAGAACGAGGAGCAGGACGCAGAGCCCCGGAGGCACGATGAACCACCACGCGTGCCTGCTCACCGCGCCGGATTCGAAGGCGAAGTGGAGCATCGTGCCCCAGCTCGGCCGCGTGCTGTCGCCCATCCCGAGGAAGCTGAGGGTCGTTTCGGAGAGGATGGAGGTGGCGGTCACGAGGATGGTGTTGGCGAACACGAGGGGAAAGACGTTGGGCAGGACATGGTCCATGACGATGCGGAAGCGCGGGGCGCCGATGACCTTCGCTCGTTCCACGTACTGCCGTTCCTTGACGGTGAGGGTCTGGGCGCGGACGAGCCGGGCGCTCGCGGCCCAGCCCGTGAGGCCGATGACCAGGATGATGTTCCAGACGCTCGCCCCCAGGAGAGCGGCCAGGATGAGCATGAGGGGGAGCCAGGGCAGAACGAGGAAGATGTCGGTGATCCTCATGAGGATGTTGTCAAGCCATCCTCCGGAGAACCCCGAGGCAAGACCTACGATCGTTCCGAGGACCATCGAGATGAGGGTCGCGAGGATCCCCACGGTGAGCGAGATGCCGCTGCCCGCCACGAGGGCGGAGAGGACGTCGCGTCCCATGTCGTCGGTCCCCAGGGGGTGGCCGGGCCCGGGGGGGGTAAGCACCTCCGACGCCTCGCCGAAGGTGAGGGGATCGTACGGCAGGAGGAGCGGGCCGAGAGCCGCGGTGAGGCAGAAGAGGACGAAGATGACGAAACCCGTCATCCCCAGCCGACTCTTCAGGAATACGTGTGCCAGGCTGTTCCGTCTCATCCCTGCCTCCCTCACGTCCGTACTCGTGGATCGAGATACCCGTAGAGAAGATCGGCGAGGAAATTCGCGCCGATAACGCACAGACTCGTCACAAAAAAGATGCCTTGAAGAAGGGGGTAATCCCGGGCTTGGAGCGCGTCGTACATGCGCCGTCCGAGCCCAGGCCAGGAGAAGCCCGTCTCGCCCGGCAGGGCGCCCGTAATGGTGAAGCCGAGGTTCATGGAGATGATCGTGACCATGGGTATCATGGCGTTGGGCAGCGCGTGTCTGACGAGGAGCGCTTTTTCCCGAAGGCCCTTTGCCCTCGCCGTCACGATGTAGTCCTCGGTGAGGACGTCGATGAGGGTGCTCCGCATCACCAGCATATACTCCCCGATCAGGACCAGCGCGAGTGTCAGGGATGGGAGGAAGAGATGCCACATGAGGTCGAAAAACCTCGCGCCTCCCCCGGCGAAGATCATCAGGGACGAGAACATCCCAGAGGTCGGGAAGAGGCGGAGAAACCCGCTGAAGAAAGCCACGAGGAGAACGCCGAGCCAGAAGGTGGGCATGGCGTAGGTGAGAAGGGAGAAACCGAGGGAAACGATGTCGATCCGTTTCCCCCGGCGCCAGGCCGCGAGGGTGCCGAGCGCCGTTCCCAGCGCGATGGCGATGAGTTCCGCCACCACGGTGAGGAGCATGCTGGCCCCGAGCCGCTCGGTTATAACCGCCGCGACCGGTTTGTGGAACAGGAAGGAATCGCCCATGTCTCCCCGAAGCAGCCCGGCGCAATAGATGAAGAACTGCTGCAGGAGGGGCCGGTCCAGGCCAAAGGATTCCCTGATCCTGGCGGCTGCCTCCCGGGAAAGGTTCGGGTTGCGGACGATCATCGATACCGGGTCTCCCGGCATAATCCTGAAGAGAAAGAAATTGAGCACGAGTACGGCGATCACCGTAATGACGGCGTACAGGAGCTTTTTCCCCAGGTATTTCCTGTTCATCCGACGGTCTCCTCCGTTACCAGGACTTCCGTGAACGCTTCAGCAGGAGGAGGATGACCGCACCGGCGACGATGACCGCGGCCGCCAGCCCTATATACAGCCCCGCCTTCCCGCCCGCGCGGCGTTCAAGGCCGGAACCGGCTTTTACCCCGACGATCGCGGCGTCGGTGTAGTTGAAGGGAGTGTCCGCGTAGAGAACCGCGCCGTTCGCGGTGGGAGAGATTCCCTCCACCCGGTCCGTGCGGACGAGCTGAAGATCCATGCCGTAGAAGATGATGCTGTAGGGAAGATCCTCATAGAGGATCTTCTGCGCGTGATGCACCTCCTGGGCTCTCGCCGTGCTGTCCATGAGTGTCATCTGCTTCCTGACCGACTCGTCATAGGCCTCATTGCTGTAGTAGACGTCGTTCAGGTTGCCGATCTGGTCCGTGGTGAGGACGTTGAGGAGCGTCCCGGGATCGACATCCCCCCCCCAGCCCCAGATGAACATATCGAAATCCGCGGGCCCGAAGATGCGGTCGTTCAGGGCGCCGTCGTCGATGGTTTCGACCGTGGTCGCTATTCCGACATCGCGGAGGAATCCGGTGATCATCTGGCCGGCCTTGACCTCGAGCGTGTTCTCGGATCTGAGGAGGAACACGAAGGAGAGGGGCTTGCCCGCGGAGTCTTCCCTGACGCCGTCGCCGTTGCGGTCGATAAACCCGGCCGCGTCGAGGACGCTCCGCGCCCGCGCGGGATCATAGGTCCGAAGCTCGTCTGCGGAGGGTTCGTAGTGGTAGAGCTTCTGGGAAGGGGGGATAAGGGTGGTTCCGGCAACGCCCGCGCCTTCGAACACCACGTCGAGGATCTTCTGTTTGTCAATGGCGTATTCGATGGCGTGGCGGATCCTCTTGTCCCTGATGAGGGGATTCCCCCCGGAGGCGGGATCGTCCCAGGAGTTGAACGCCAGCTCGGTGAACCCGTTCTCGATGAACCGGTGTATGGCGATCTTAGGGTCGTTCTCGAGGCCGCGGACGTGGTTCTGGTACAGGCCGAGGGCGATGTCGACCTCGCCGACCTTCACGGCCTGGGCGAGGGTGTCCCGGTTGGCGAAGAAGGTGTAGACGATGGCGTCGACCTTTGGCGCGGCCCTGAAATGGTCGAAGTTCGCCGACAAGGTCAGGTGCTCGTTTTTCTTCCATTCCATGACGCGGAACGACCCTGTGCCGACCGGTTCGGCGTTCTCGAATCCCTCGAGTTCGTCATCCGCTATAGGGGACCAGATGTGAGCCGGAAGGATGGGGGTGACGTTCTGAAGCATGTTCGCCTTGGGCTGCTCGGAGCGGAACCTGATCGTGAGGTCGTCAACGATCTCGATCTCCGCGATGTCGGCCACAAGAGTTGCGTAGAGGCCCAGCCCCGTGTCCCGCATCTTCTCGAAGGTGTATTTCACATCCGCGGCGGTAAAAGGGGTGCCGTCGCTCCAGAGGACCCCTTTGCGGAGGTGGAAGGTCCACGTAAGCTGGTCTGCGCTCAGTTCCCAGCTCTCGGCAAGCGACGGGACCGGTTTGAGGTCCCTGTCAAAGACGACCAGGGAATCGTAGATCAGCATGAACGTTTCGAAAGCCGCCCGTTCGTAGGCGACGAAGGGGTTGAGGCTGTCCGGTTCCTCGGTTACGCCGATCCGTAAGAGCGCCTTGTCCTGCGCCTGGGCGCCGGCCGAAAATACGGCGAAAAGGGTGAGGAGAACGCAGAGAACGGGAACCAAAACGCGTTTCATGATCCTAAACCTCCCAAACTATGGATTCCGGAGTCCGCCGCCCGGAGGCGGCGGTCCGCTCGATCGCGTCAGTCGATGGTTGCCCGCTCGATGATCTCGAAGACTCCAGTGTCTCCGTTGAGTCTTCCCATGACTCCAAGCGGGATAGTTGCCAGATCCCTGCTGTGTCCGAGGGGGAGGCCGTAGATGATGGGAACGTCCAGCGGCCGCAGCAGCTCGAACACGATCTCCTCGAGACTCCTCTGGTTGGGGAATCCCGGATCGAATTTCAGCGGGTTGCAGTTTGCGCATTCCCCGATGACAACGCCGGCCACGTCGTCGAATTTCCCAGCGTTGAGGAGGTGGACCAGGAGATGATCCATGAGCCACGGTTCCAGATCGAGCTCCTCGAAGAAGAGGATCTTCCCCTTTGTCTCGATCTCGAAGGGGGTTCCGAGGGTCGAGCAGATTAGAGTTAGGTTGCCTCCCGTGATGGGCGCGGTCACCTCGCCCCCATGCACCCGGACCAGGTAGGTCTGGAGATCCCCCAGGGCGATCCTGCCGATGGGGGCATCGTCCGCGAGCGCCTTCATGAGGTACTTGTACCTGTAGGGGGTCATCGATTCCGTGCCCGCCGAGAGGGCCGCGGGGCCGTGGAAGGTATCCAGGTCGGGCATCTTCTGGAAGGCCAGATGGATCGCGGTGATATCGCTGAAACCGATGAATATCTTCGGATTCTTTCTGATTACATCATAGTCGATGAGCCGGAGAAGCCTCCCCGAACCGTACCCCCCCTGGCTGCAGAAGATGGCGTCTACCGTGTCGTCCCGGAAGAAATCCATCAGATCCTGTGCCCGTACCTCGTCGGTACCGGCGAGATAGTAGTAGTTGTCGTAGGCATGGGGCGCCACCTTGACCTTGTATCCCCACCGTTCGATCTCCTCGACGCTCTTCCACATCTCACTCCGCCGCCATACCCCGCTGGAGGGGGAGATGATCCCTATCGTGTCGCCCCGCTTGAGTCGTTTCGGTTTTATCATGCCCCTTCCTCCATGCCGCAGAAATCGAGAGCTGTCCGCAGGTAGATATCCGCCGCGGCCGTGAGCTGGCTCATGTCCACGTGTTCCTCCCTGGAGTGCGCCGTGACGAGCGAACCGGGTCCAAAGACGACGGAAGCGATCTTTCCAAATACGGATAGCAGCCCCGCGACCGACCCTCCCGGGAAGGATGCGATGACGGGGCCGTCCGTTCCGACTGATCCGCCCGCGGGGAGCGCTGTTCCCGCGGCAACGGAGTCTTTCCACGCCTTGACGAGCGACGAAACGATCGGATCGCCGGACGGAGTGATGAATCCCTCGTGGACCATTCCGGGTTCCATGAGGCTGTCCTCCATGACCCGGAGTTCCGCCCGGAACGAGGGATCCTCCCGCTCGAGGTCCGCGATGACGGCCCGGTATTCCCCGACAACGTCCTCGTAGCGTTCTCCCGGGATCCACCGCCTGTCGAATCGGAGCACGCATTCCCCCGCGACGGTACTCGGCTGGGTTCCTCCGGCGATGTAGCCGTAGTTCATGGTCGACCTTCCCACGAGCGGATGGGTTCTGCGGGATATCTCCGGGATGTACGCGCTTGAGATCCGCTGCATGAACCTCCCCGCTTTTTCGATGGAGTTGATTCCATGATCCTGGAACCCGCCATGAACCGTTTTGCCCTTGAAACTGACCTCGAACCATTCGAGGCCCCGGTGTCCGGTGCAAACGGCCAGTTCGGTTGGCTCGCCCACGATGGCCCCGTTGACCCCGAGGTTTTCCTTGAGGAGCCGCCTGGTGCCCTCGCTCCGATTCTCCTCGTCGATCACTCCCGCGAAAACGAGGCTGCCCGAGAGCCGGATCCCCGATTCCCGCAACGCCTCCATCGCGGCCATCATGCAGGCGATGGCCCCCTTCATGTCGACCGTGCCGAGTCCGTAGATCCTGTTTCCCTCGATCCGCATGCGGTACGGGTCGGGCATTCCGAATGGGGGAACAGTGTCGAGATGGCCGGTCAGGAGAAGGGCCCTTTCGCTTCGCTCCGCCCCTACGGTTGAGGCTGCTCCGGTCCCCCTGATTCGGGCGATCACGTTCATCCGCCCGTTCCGGACTTCCTGCAGCTCGGTTTCAATCCCGGTTTTCCTGAAGAAATCGTGGAGGCGGAGCGCGATTTCCCGTTCCTGCCCCGTTGTTTCCGCGTGGGATGGAATGGAAACCAGTTCCGATAAAAGTGCGAGTATCCGTTCGATCCTGATCCGAGGGACGTAATTCCGCGTATCGGGCTCCTTTACCGCATTATACAGGGCTTTTTGCCGCGCGGGCAACCTTGAAACGGCGTTTTCAACGTATTATTTGCATGATGCTTGCGAACACGCGATCCTGTACAGAGCGTCGCCGTAGATCAGGCTGGCGAGCTTGAAGTTGTCAAGCTTGATCCGCTCGTCGACCTCGTGGCAGCGATCCTCTTCTCCGGGGAACAGAGGCCCCCAGCACACGATTCCCGGCATCGCCTTCGCGTACGAGGTGCCGTTCGCAAGGATGAAACCGCCGGGAAACCCCGAGATCTCGCTGTAGCTTTCGTTCAATATCCGCATGAAAGGCCTCGCCCGGTCGACGAGGAGGGGATCCTGGTAGTTGAATATGCCGAAACTGAACCCGTACCGCTCAGCGCAGCCCGAAAAGCGCTCGTGAATCAGGGTCCTCGTGGTTCCGTACGCGGTCCGCAGGTTCACGACGAGTTCAAATCCCTCGCTCGTCGTGCGCAGCAGGGTGGGACTGACCGCCGTTTGTCCGAAGTCCTCGTTTTCCGGAGGAGCGGGCAGTCCCGACAGCCCCAGAGCCTTTCCCGACGTGTCGCCGTGGAAATTCAGGGCGATGAACCTGCACAGGGGAAAGGAGGGGTCGTCGGCAGGCAGAACGCGCGCAAGAAGAGCCGCCATCGCGCTCACCGCGTTCGCCCCGTTTTCCGGATTGCTCGAATGGGTGGCCTTCCCGGTTATGGAGAGGATGACGCGGTCCCTGTCTTTCACGCTTCCGATCCAAATACCGGGGGCCGCAGGTTCCGCGGCCCGCGCGGCCTCGATCCTGGCGGAAAGCGCGCCGTCCGGATCGAGAAGCACGGCCTGGCAGGCTTCGGGGATCGTGTTGACGCTTTCGCCGCCGTGCAGGGAGAGCACGAGGGATCTGCGCGTATCCCCTTCCTCTCCGTTCTCCCGTGGAAACTGGATGTGCACGTCAGCGTATCCTTTCTCGCGGTTGGTCACTGGAAACTCGCCATCAGGCGTAAAACCGTAATCCGGCAGGGGGTAGGAGCGGCAGTAGGCCTCCATGTCCTCCCAGACTCCCTCCTCCTGCGTGCCCACGATCATCCTCATCCGTTTGCGCGGGTGAGCGCCGGTCGCGGCCGCTGACATGGCGTAGAGGGAAGCGATGGTCGGCCCCTTCATGTCGACCGATCCGCGTCCGTAGAGCCAGCCTCCGTCCTCGGTCCCTTCGTACGGTCCGAATGACCAGAGTGCGGCCGGGCCCGGCGGCACGACATCGACATGGGTGAGGATACCGATCGTTTCCGGCCCCTCGCCCGTCTCGATGATCCCCATCCTCCCTCCGAGGATCTTCTCCGTTCTGAGTCCGAGTCTATTCCCCTGTTTCAGGAGGATATCCACCGCCCGTTCCGTCTGGACGCGGTCCCCAGTGACGCTCGGGATAGAAATCAGCTCCCGGAGGTCCCGTTTCATCCTGCCGAAACTTTCATCGAGGAATTTTCGTGAGGCGCCGGGTAAAAACATGCGTGCATTGTACGCCTCCGGGCAGACGTTTGTCCAATGAAACGCGGTCTGGAGCGCTGCTGCGCGGTCTGGAGCGCTGCTGCGCTGACCCCCGCGGATTGACCCCGCCGACCTCGACGGGTAGTATTGCCGTGATGAAGATCCTGGTGGATGCCGATTCCTGCCCCCCGCAGGTGCGCGAAATCGTGGCACGCGCCGCGGCCCGCGTCCGGGTACCCGCGGTCTATATCGCCAATCGGCGTATTCCGTTCCCGGGAAACGACTTCGTGACCGGGATCGTCGTTCCCGCGGGGCAGGGAGCGGCGGATAGGTCCATTCTCGAGAAAACGGAACCCGGCGATCTCGTGGTCACCCGCGACATCCCTTTGGCAAAGCTCCTCGTGGACGCGGGCGCTGTCGTGATCAACGACAGGGGAACCGTGTATACGCGGGAGAACGTGGGCGAGCGGCTCTCCCTCCGGGATTTTTCGCTCGACCTCATCCGTTCGGGCATCCCGGTGGAGCAGAAGGATCGGTATGGCGGGCGGGAGGTCAGGTCTTTTGCGGCTGCGTTCGACCGGGAACTCACGCGGGCGGTTCGGCGGGATGCCGGCCGCGCCTGACGTGCGGCGCCGGATCTTTTTAGCGGTTGATTTTCCCTCCTCCCTCTGCCATAGTGTATGTATGAAAACGATCAGATCCCTTCCTCTATGCCTCCTCTGTCTCGTGATCGTGCCGTTTTTCTCCTCCTGCTCCATAAACCGGATGGCGGTACGGGCCGTTGGAAAGGTCCTCTCATCAACCGGCGGAGGGAGCCTTTTCACCGGTGACGAGGACCCGGAGCTGATCGGGGATGCCCTTCCCCTGGCCCTCAAGCTATATGAGGGGCTTCTCTCCCAGGATCCGGAGAACATGGATCTCCTCCTGACAGCGGGAATCGGGTTCATCTCATACGGCAACGCCTTCGTGCAGACCCCGGCTTCCATGCTTACGGATACCGCGTACCTCGAGCAGAAGGCCATGTACGCGCGGGCCAAGAAACTCTACCTCCGGGGGCGAAACTACATCCTTGCCGGCCTGGAATCCCGCCACCCGGGTTTCCGACTCCTTCTTGAGGAGGGAAACATAGATGCGGCGCTCGCCATGGCCGCAAAGGAGGACGCCTCCTTCCTCTACTGGGGAGCCGCTGGCTGGCTCAGCGCCATCGCTCTGGATCTCTTTGATTTCGAGCTCACCATGGACGCCTATAAAGCGGTCGCGCTGGCCGCGCGCGCCCTCGAGCTCGACGAGTCTTTCGGACAGGGATCGCTCCACGAGCTGTTCATCTCGGTCTACGGCGGGGTTCCGGAGCACATGCTCTACCGCCCCTTCGTTCCCGGCGCGCCCGATCCCGTCAAGGACGCCCTCGAGAACTTCTACCGCGTCAACGCTCCGGGGGCGAAGACCCTCCGGGAGAGGGCCGTGTACCACTACGACCGGGCCGTCCAACTCTCGGGAGGTATGAAGGCTTCTCCCCATCTGTCGTACGCGTCGGCGTTCGCCAGGAAGAACGAGACACCCGAGGAGTACGTCGCCCTGCTGGAAAAGGCTCTCGCGGTCGACATCGACGCGAGCCCGGAGAACAGGCTCATGAACATCATCTCCCAGCGGAAGGCGGAATGGCAGCTTACGCACCTCGAGGACATTTTCCCGTTCGCCGCGGAGGTGGGGGAGGAGTGAGCATACCGGAGATCAGCGTGCGCCCGGTGCGGGCGGTCGCCATCCATACCCAAGGGGATATATGATGCATAGAAACAGGCTTTTCGTCCGCTTCCTCGTTTCGGCCCTCTTTATCCTGCAGGCTTTCTCCCTCAGCGGACTTACGATCAAGCTCGCCACGCTCACGCCGGCGGGAAGCGTCTGGGACGAGGCGCTCAAGAACATCGGCGCCGAATGGTCCAGGATCTCCAACGGCGCGATCAGCTTCAAGATCTATTCGGGCGGCGTTGCCGGTGACGAGGGGGACATGCTCCGGAAGATACGGATCGGCCAGCTCGACGCGGCGGTCCTCTCCGGCATGGGTTTCGCGAAGATGCATCCGGAGCTGTTCATCTTGAACCTTCCCTTCTTCTATCGGTCGGATGAAGAGCTTTTATACGTGCTCGACCGGATGAAGGGAAAACTCGAGGGGTTCATAAGAGATAAGGGATTTAATATCGTGGCCTGGGAGCTGGCGGGTTGGATCTACTTCTTCTCCAAGGACAAGGTCGTGTACCCCCAGGACCTCATGACCCACAAGGTCTCGGTCACGGCGGATGCCCCGGAGATCTCGGCGATATGGAAGACCATGGGTTTCTCCATCGTGCCCCTGTCCACCATCGACCTCATGTCCGGCCTCCAGAGCGGCATGGTCAACGCCTTCTACACCCTGCCCATGATGTCAGCCGCGTATCAGTGGTTCGGTCTGGCAAAGAACATGTGCTCGATCAAGCTCGCCCCGCTCGTGGGAGGGCTCATCATCGGGGACAGGGCATGGAACCAGATACCGGCCGAACTTAAACCGGAGCTTATCAGGGCCGCGGACCGGATTCTAACCCCGTTGTACGCCGACACCCTCAGGGTCAACGCGGAGGCCATCGAGGTGATGAAGAAATACGGCCTGGTCGTGAACGAGGTTCCTCCCGCGGCCATGGACGAGTGGAGGAGACTCGGGGAAAAGGGGTACGGGGAGATCGTCGGAAAGACGATCAGCGCGGGAATATATGAAGAAGTGAGAGGCCTTCTTGAACAGTACAGAAAAGGACAATAGCGCCGACCGGAGTTTCACGCTTCCGCGGAAGGTCGAGAACGCTTTCGCGGGATTCTCGCTCATCCTCATCGCCCTTATTCCCTTTGCTGAAATCGTGGTGCGGACCGTTTTCAAGACGGGAATACCCGCCGCCAGTGAATATACCCTGCACCTGGTCATCTGGATCACCTTCTTCGGTGGCATGATCACATCCAGGGAGGGAAAGCACCTCTCCCTGTCCGCTGGAGTCGAGAGGGCCGGCGCGGTGTGGAAACGAAGGATCGTCACGGTCACAGGGATCATGACCGCCGTGGTGGTCTGGGCCCTGTTCCTGAGCTCCCTCTCCCTTCTCCTCATCGGCTTCGACCCGGAAAAGCGGATCGGGTTCCTCCCGATCAGACTCGTCCTGCTTCCCATGCCGATCGGATACGCTGTCATGGCTGCGCGGGCGGTTCTTGTCCGGCCGGCGGACGGCCCCGGCCGCGGGCGACGGGGCGTCTGGGTCGCCCTCAGCCTTTTGCTGGGGTTCTTCCTCGGCTATCCCTCTCTCCTCAACATCCTGTACACCGTGTTCCCGGACGTACCTCCCTTCTTCGAGAGGATCGCTGATCTGTGGTACGCGGTGACCCCGGCGGCCGTACTTCCCGGCTGTATCGTCCTGATCGCGGGCGCCCTGTTCGGTATGCCCCTGTTCACGGTCCTCGGCGGAGTGGCGTACTTTCTGTTCATCGGTTCCGGCGGGGCTCTGGAGGTGATTCCCAACGAGGCCTATACGATGCTCACGGGAAACACCATCCCAGCCATACCCTTGTTCACCATCGCGGGCTTCATCCTCTCGGAGAGCAAGGCCGGTCTCCGCCTTGTCCGTCTCTTCAAGGCCCTATTCGGCTGGCTCCCCGGCGGATTGGCCATCATGGCCATCCTCGTCTGCACCTTTTTCACGACCTTCACCGGCGCCTCGGGTGTCACCATCCTCGCGCTCGGCGGGCTGCTCTCCTACGTTCTCATTGAGGGAGGGTATCAGGACAGGTTCACCAACGGCCTCCTCACGGCCTCCGGCAGCATCGGGCTTCTCTTTCCTCCCAGCCTTCCCATCATCCTCTACGGGGTGGTATCCCAGGTCAGCATCCTGGAGATGTTCAAGGCAGGCATCATCCCCGGCGTGTTCATGGTTCTGACCCTCTCCGGGATGGGCCTCGCGGCAGCTACGAGGAAGAAGATCGCGCGGATCCCCTTCGACGCCCGGGAGGCCCTTGCTGCGGTCAGGGAATCGATCTGGGAGATCCTCCTACCCGTCATCATCATCCTCTTCTTCTTCCTCGGCATCACGACTCTGGTGGAAACCGGAGCTATCGCCGTAGTGTACGCCCTTGCGATAGAGATGCTCGTCCATAGGGACATCACGGTGAAGACCCTCCCCCGCGTACTCATGAAAAGCCTTCCGATTATCGGGGGGGTCCTCGTGATCCTCGCGGTCTCCCGCGGACTCTCCTACTACATCATAGACGCGGAGATACCCGTGGCACTCACCTCCTGGGTGGAGGCTCATATCCAGTCGAAATACCTGTTTCTCCTCCTCCTGAACCTCGCCTTGCTCGTGACCGGCTGTCTCATGGATATCTTTTCGGCGATCATGGTGGTCGTCCCCCTCATTCTCCCTCTTGGCGAGCTCTTCGGCATCCACCCCGTGCATCTGGGAATCATCTTCCTGGCCAACCTTGAACTGGGGTATCTTACCCCCCCGGTGGGCTTGAACCTCTTTCTCGCTTCGTACCGTTTCGAGCAGCCGCTGGGCCGGATCTACCGTCAGGTGATCCCGTTCCTCCTGGTTCTCCTCTTCACCGTGCTGGTACTGACCTATGTTCCGTGGTTGTCGACTCTGTTCGTCTCGGGCTGAACGCATCATGAACGACTGATATCGGGAGGAGGGCGGCGGATGAACCTGATCCTTGGACACACGAACACAGATCTCGACTGCCTGGGTTCCATGGCCCTCGCGCGCCTGCTCTACCCTGACCACATCCTGGTTCGAAGCCGCTTCATCCATCCGGTGGCTCAGAACCTCTTCAACCTCTACAAGAACTACCTTGACATGGCCGCCGTGAAGGATCTTCCGGACGAACCAGTCGAATCCGTGGTGATCGTGGATACCAGGTCGCGCACCCGAGTCAGGGAGTTCTTCGAGGCGTTCAAGATTCCTCCCTCCAGAATAACGATCTTCGACCATCACCCCGGCGATTCCCGCGACATCGAGGGCGCCGAGCTGACAGAAGGCGCTTTCGGCGCCAATACCACCCTGCTCGGAAGGATCCTTCTCGAACGGGGAATCAAGCCCGATCCCCAGGCCGCCACGATAGCCCTTACCGGGATCTACGCGGATACGGGCAATTTTACCCATGAGAACGTGACGCCGGAGGACTTCCGCGCCGCCTCCTTCTTCGTCGAATCCGGCGCTTCCCTCAGTCTGGTCAAGCTCTTTCTCAAACCGCTTACCGAGGAGTACCAGATCACGATCTTCCACGAGGTTCTGAACCGGCTCGCGTACAAGGAGATCAACGGCCACCCGGTGACCTTCGCGTACCTGGAGATGGAGAAACAGGAGGGCGGGCTCGCCGCGGTGATCGAGAAGACCTTCGAGGTGGAGAACTGCGACGCGATATTCGGAGTCTTCGCCTTCCGGAAGGAGGGGAACGTCCTGATCATCGGCCGGAGCCAGCGGGACACGATCGATCTCACCGAGATCCTCGGGGTCTTCGGGGGCGGGGGGCATCCCAAGGCGGCGTCCGCGCTCTTGAAGGGCATGGAGGGGCGCGTCGTGTTCCACGCCCTCGAACGCTACCTGGAAACCGCCCTTGTGCCAGCGCTGACCGCGGAAAAGCTCATGAGTCCCGAGGTCCATCTCCTCCGCGAAGGCTGGTCGCTCAAGGACGCCTCGATCTTCCTGGAGCGGATCGAGCATACCGGCGCCCCGGTGGTCAACGAAGCGGGGGATTTGACGGGATTCATGACCCTGCGCGACATCATGAAGGGGAGGAAGTCGAACCAGATGCACGCGCCCGTGAAGGGGTACATGAGTAAAAAAGTCATCACCGCGACCCCGGACACGGTCCTGCGCGATATCGAGAGAACCATGCAGATGAACAACATCGGGCATCTGCCCATCGTGAGCGGGGGCAGGATCGTGGGCATCGTCACCAGATCCGACTTCCTGCGGGCTATGGAGAAGCGGCCGGCGCATACGGCATCCGCGGACGCACCATGCGTTACGGGCGGCGTCTAGAACTCAGCGGTCTTCACGGCTCTGGGAAAGGGGATCACGTCCCTGATGTTGGGGATGCCCGTGACGTACTGGATGAGCCGTTCGAATCCCAGGCCGAAACCGGAGTGGGGGACCGTGCCGAACTTCCGCAGTTCCAGATACCACCAGTAATCCTCCCTGCGCAGCCCGAGTTCCTCGATCCTTTTCACCAGGACATCGTAGCGGTTCTCCCTCTCGCTTCCGCCGACGATCTCCCCAAGACGGGGGACGAGGACGTCCATCGCCCGCACCGTCTTTCCGTCGTCGTTCAGCTTCATATAGAAGGCCTTGATCTCCTTTGGATACCCGGTGACGATGATCGGTTTCCGGTAGACCGTTTCCGTGAGGTACTTCTCGTGCTCTGACTGGAGGTCGCATCCCCACTTCACCGGGTACTCGAACTCCTGTCCGGATTTCATCAGCGCTTCCACGGCCTCGGTGTAGGTTATCCTGGCGAACCTCGATCGCCTCACCTCTTCAAGCGACGCGATGAGCCCCGGCTGAACCCATTTGTCGAAGAACGCGATCTCCTCCGCGCAGCGCTCCAACGCCCAGCCGAGGAGATAAGTGATAAAATCCTCCGCCAGATCCATGTTCCCGTCGATGTCGCAGAAGGACACTTCCGGTTCGATCATCCAGAACTCGGCGAGATGGCGGGAGGTGTTCGAGTTCTCCGCCCTGAAGGTCGGCCCGAAGGTATAGATGCTGCGCAGTGCCGTCGCGTAGATCTCTCCCTCGAGCTGGCCGCTTACCGTCAGGGAGGCGCGTTTGCCGAAGAAGTCCTTCGAGTAGTCGATGCCGCTCTCGGTCCGCGGAAGATTTTCGAGGGGGAGGGTGGTGACCTGGAACATCTCACCGGCGCCCTCGCAGTCGCTTGCGGTGATGATGGGGGTGTGGACGTACAGGTAGCCCCGTTCCTGGAAGAATGTGTGGACCGCGTAGGCGAGGGAGCTCCGCACCCGGGCGACCGCTCCGATCGTGTTGGTCCGGGGCCGCAGATGGGCGATCTCCCGGAGGAATTCCATTGAGTGCCTCTTCTTTTGGAGGGGATAGGAATCCGCGGGGCAGTCGCCGAGGATCTCGATCTCCGCGACCGCCAGTTCCGCGGCCTGGTTCTGGCCGGGCGAAGGGGCGAGGGCGCCGGTGAGCCGCACGGAAGCGCCGGTGGTGAGCCTTGAAAGCGTCTCCTCCGATACGGTGACCTTTGACGTGTCGATGACGCCCTGGAGGTTCCGCAGACAGGTTCCGTCCGATATCTCCAGGAAGCAGAGGGTCTTCGAGTCTCTCTTGGTCCTGATCCATCCCGTAGCGGTGATGGTCTGGTTCTCCGGTTTCAGCGAGAGAATGGATCGTATCGTCTGGCTTTTCATGGCAAGGGCTCCTGTTTCCCTCCATAGTTTCCTCATAGCACGGTGCTTGGTCAAGGAGGAACCGGCGCGCTTGTACAACGACGGCTTGGCTGATATGCTCGTTGCGTATGGGACATGCAGGAACGATCCAGATCATCGGCAGGAAATCCTGCGCGGACACGCGCAAGGCGATACGGTTTTTCCGGGAGCGGGGGCTTTCCCCGCACTTCCTGGACCTCCAGGAGAAGCGTCTCTCCCGCGGGGAACTGGAAAACATCGCCCGCGCCCTCGGCGCGGAAACGCTGGTGGACACCGGTTCCGCGGCGTTCGAGCGGGGAGGCTACCGCTACCGGGAATATGACCCTCTCGAAGAACTGCTTGAGAACCAGGGACTCGTGCGCACTCCCATCGTCAGAAACGGTTCGGCTGCGGTCATCGGGAACGACGCCCCGGGCTGGGCTGGACTTATCAGAAAGGACACCGTATGACCAGGAAGACGCGCGAGACTGGAACAGCGGCGGCGGTCCGCATCGATTCAGAGATCGGCGATCTCGAATCGGTCGTCGTGCATACCCCGGGGCCCGAGATCGAGGCCATGACCCCCAAGACCGCGGTCAGGCTCCTGTACAACGACATCATCCCTCTCAGCGTGGTGAAGCGGGAGCACGAAATCCTGCGGTCCTTCCTCCGGCTCGTCTGCACGGTACACGAGGTGGAGCCCCTCCTCGTGGACATCCTCGCGGTTCCGGAGGTGCGTAAGGAATTCATCCACACGGTGACGGGCTTCTTCCGGATCCCCCAGAGGCGGGAGGAGCTCTCCGTGCTCGAACCCGCGGATCTCGCCAGGGCGGTTATCTGCGGTCTCCGCGAGCGCAAGGAGACCCTGACCAGTTTTCTCTCCGAATCGGAGTTCGACTTTCCGCCCCTCCCGAACCTCTTCTTCACCAGGGACTACGGGATGGTTTTCAGGAACAAGGTACTCACCGGATCCATGGCTAATACAGTCCGCAGGCTCGAGGCGCTGCTCATCCGGTTCGTCTTTCTATACCACCCCGAGTTCAGGAACGGCGGAATCCTCTTCGACGGGGCCTAGAAAACCAACCCGGAGATCACCATCGAGGGCGGCGACTTCCTCGTCGTCTCCCCGGATACCCTGGTGATCGGCATCTCCGAGCGCACGACGACCCAGGCGGTGGACCTGCTCGTGGACCGATTCGTCACAGCGGGAGACATTCCCGTCACCATCTTCGCTGTTCTCCTCCCCAAAGAGCGGGCGACCATCCACCTCGACATGGCCTTCACGCTGGTGGACAGGACTGTAGCCCTTGTCCACGAGCCGGTGATTCTCGGCAAAGACAGGGCCCCCGTGATCCGCATCTCGATAGACGCTGAGGGGAACAGAACTCTGGAGCGGATCGACAGCCTGCTCCAGGGACTCGCGGCCGCGGGATACGCCATTGAGCCGATCCTCTGCGGCGGGCCTGACCCCAGGCTCCAGCAGAGAGAGCAGTGGATCGCCGGGGCCAACTCGTTCGCCTTCGGCCCCGGACGCTTCATCCTGTACGACTGCAACGAGGCGACTCTTCACGAAGTGGAAAAGGCGGGATACCCCGTGGCGCACGCGGAACGCTTCGTCAGGGGAGAGCAACGGATCGAGGATTGGCCAAAGCTGGCCGTGGCGGTTCCCGGGGTGGAGCTCGCGCGCGGAGGCGGCGGCATCCGATGCATGACCATGCCCGTCAGACGGAGAACGATATGAAAGAAACGAACGATCTGCGGATCGCCTCGAGCCTTCCGCTCATCTCGCCCCTCCTTCTCAAGCGGGAATTCCCCATCACCGAGGAGAGCGTGCGGACGGTTATTGAGGCGCGGGAGACTATTCACAGGATCCTTGAACGTGAGGACCGTCGGCTCCTCGCCGTCGTGGGACCCTGCTCGATCCATGACACCGGGAGCGCACTCGAATACGCGTCACGGCTCGCCTCGCTGCGCAAGCGGGTCGAGGACCGGATCTACATCGTCATGCGCGTCTATTTCGAAAAGCCCCGCACGACCATCGGGTGGCGCGGCCTCATCACGGATCCGGACCTGGACGGTTCCTACGACATCGCGCGGGGGCTACGGATAGCCCGCAAGCTTCTCATAGACATCACGTCGATGGGCGTACCCGTCGGATCCGAGATGCTCGACCCCATCCTGCCCCAGTACATCTCGGCCCTCATCTCGTGGGCCGCCAAAGGCGCGCGGACGACCGCGACCCAGATCCACCGCGAAATGGCCAGCGG
>CAZPZF010000007.1:0-7507 GCA_964590705.1 uncultured Spirochaetales bacterium
ATGCCGAAGGCCTGATAGAATTCCTTTTTCTTCATCTTCCGAACCGTCTCCCGGGCAAGGATGCTCGGTTGGAGGGTGATCGAGATGGAATCGCCGCTTTCCGGCGTCAGCGCGCAGGCCGCGTTCGCGTACCCTTCTTTTACCAGGAGGAGATCGTCTACACCGCCCGAATAGGGATGGAAGAAGGGGGTCTTTCCGATCCACCTCCCCCCCTTGTACACGTCGGCGCCCGCGGGGAAGGTCGTGATGGGAACGTAGCGCACAATCCGCCTTTCCACGGCCAGCTCGACCATCGTCTCCCTTCCCTCTACTATCTCGCAGGATTGGGAAACGGCTACGAGCGATGCCCCGCTGACGGAGAGGAGCTTCACCCCCGCGGGAAGGGGGAATTGGTTGACCCTCCCGACGCCGATCACCTGCCCGTCGATCTCGATGACCGCGTCCTCCTGACCGGTACGGACCGTCAAGTACCCGGTCTTTTCGCCCCTTACAACCGCCTCTATCCGGTTCATCGACGCCATCAGGTTCGCCTGCACCCCCCGTGAGGTCCCTCCCGCCTGGAAGAGCGGCATCGGCTGCCCGATCGCCGCGTTCCACAGGAAGATGGAAATGTACAGGTATCCCGCGATCTCCTCCACGGTTCCATACACGAGGAGGTCGAGCTTGTTTGCCCTGGCGAACGCCTCTGGCTCGGGGATGGGAAGGTCGAGGAGTCCCCCTTCGAGGGGCTTCTTGATGAATACGATGGGGTATCTTTCTCCGACCGCTCTACGTTCCCTATCCATCCCTCTGAGAAAGGCGATACGGTCCCTACGCCCCTGAAGATCCTCCTCCGTCTTCTTCTTGGTCGCATCGGCGATTGCGTCGAAGAACCCCTTATCGAGGGTTCGAAGAGCGTCGGAAACCTTGGCGTACTCGGCGTCGAGAGCGGATCTGATGATGGAAGCCCTTATTCCGTCCGCTTCCCTGTCCGAAATAACGCGGGCCTCCAGTTTCTTCAGGGAAGCGAGGAGGATCATTGGGAGGCTTCTCGTGAGGTATTCGTTTTCCGCGGAGAGGCGTATCCCCTCGAAAAGTGAAACACCCATGAGATAGGACTCTGTCGTGCGTTTGGGGATCTCCGTAGTCGTCGAAACGTCGGCGGACACGCGGGAAATCACGAGAAGGAGGAACAGGAGAGGCAGCGTCTGCGGCCAATAGAAGCCGACCCTACTCTTCAACTCCAGCCGCCTTTTTGACCGCGGACACGACACGTTGCGGCCTGAACGGTTTTACGATAAAGTCCCTGGCTCCGAGCTGGATCGCCCTGATGATGTACCGGTCCTGCCCCAGGGAAGAGCACATGACGCCCCTGGCCAGGGGATCCTCGCGTCGTATTCGTTTGAGGGCGTTGAGGCCGTCGAGCCTCGGCATGGTGATGTCCATGAGAACGACATCCGGGCGAAGCTCGTGGTACTTCCGGATGCCGTCCATGCCGTCGACCGCTTCCCCTGCAACGGAGATGCCCGCGGACTGGAGGATCTCGCGGATCGCTGTTCTCATGAATTCGAGGTCGTCTACGATGAGTACCCTGACCTGCTTCACTCCTTCTTCTTCCAATTCATCTTGAGATATTCCTCGATGAACACATCGATGTTTCCGTCCATGACCGCCTGGATGTTCCCGGTTTCGTGCTTTGTCCTGTGGTCCTTGACCATGGTAT
Source organism: uncultured Spirochaetales bacterium (assembly GCA_964590705.1). GTDB lineage: Bacteria > Spirochaetota > Spirochaetia > CAZPZF01 > CAZPZF01 > CAZPZF01. Next base: position 1,703 of record CAZPZF010000007.1, read on the forward strand.
AGGGTTGAAACACATAGGAACGGATCTGATTTCCCCAGGCGATCTCTTTCTTCTCCGCCGCGTTCTTCTCGCGTTCCTCGTCCTGCTTTTCCTTATAGTACTCGTAGAGGCGTGATTTGAGGATCTTCATCGCAGTAGCCTTGTTCTTATGCTGGCTCCGCTCGTTCTGACAGGCAACGACGATTCCCGTTTCGAGGTGAGTCAATCTAACTGCGGAATCGGTCTTGTTCACATGCTGTCCCCCCGCTCCGGAGGATCGATAGGTATCGATCCTGAGATCCTCAGGCCTGATTTCAATCTGGATCTCGTCATCGACAACGGGGCTCGCGTAGACCGAGGCGAACGAGGTGTGCCTTCTTCCGCTCGCGTCGAACGGCGAGATCCGGACGAGCCGGTGGATGCCGGTCTCTCCCTTCAGGTAACCGTACGCGTATTGGCCGCTGACCTGCAGGGTCACTGACTTGATGCCCCCCTCTGCGTCGAGAAGGTCGAGGGTCTCGACCGAAAACGAACGGTTCTCAGCCCATCGAAGATACATCCGCAGGAGCATGCTCACCCAATCGCAGGACTCCGTTCCCCCGGCGCCCGAATGGATGGTGAGGAACGCGTCAGCCTCGTCCACCTCCTCGCAGAGAAGCTCTTGGGTGCGCAGTCTCGCGTATCGCTCCTCGAGCGCGGCCAGATGGCTTCCGATTTCCACGGAAAGCGACTCGTCCCTCTCGGAGACCGCAAGGTCGTACAGTTCTACGGTCTCCTCATAGTCTCTCTTGAGGTCTTCCCACGGTTCGAAACGGTTTTTCTGTCTCTTGAGGTTCGTCAGGGTTTTTTCCGCTTCCTCGCGGTTGTTCCAGAATCCTGGTTCCCCGGTTTTCTCCTCCAATTCACGGATGCGGACCTTTCGGATATCCGGGTCAAAGATGCCTCCATGTTTCCGATATTTCCTGTCCCAGCTCCCTGAACCGGGAATTAAGATCTGCCAGCATACCTCGCTCCTTTACGGTCTGTCGATCCCGTCCTTGACGGTGATCCTCTTCCATTTCTTTTTCATAAGGGCAGTGATGACTAGTGTTCCATCCATGGGAAACTGATAGAACCGGAGGCTGTCATAATAATCTATCGCCTTGTCCAGCTCGCGTTTAAGGCGGAGCAGGCTCGATTCCGATATCGTCGCAGTTTCAAACGTATCCTTGATCCTTTCCGTGAATCCAAATATCTTCAATGTCTTACGTACAGCCTCTTTATGATCCTCGTCGGCACAGTCGTAAATCACGGAGACGAACATTCCCCAGTGTAGTGCTTTTTTTTTCGTCATGTCAAACCCCAATACACTTCCGCTATCCCTGCGTCTGCTCGTCTGCGCCAAAGGCTCGTACCAGCGTTGCGGATCACGGCTTTTCGGGATATGATCTTTTCAGGTGTATCGGCGATCCGATTATGCCGAAAATGGAAACGGAGGTTCCCGCATGAGAACACGCGTTCCCTTTGGAGTGCTCTTCCTCCTTCTGCTTTTCGGTGCCGCCTCTTCCCTCTTAGGGCAGGAGGTCTTTGCCCCCTTCGTATCGAGGCTCAAAGTAGTCGCGGAAAACGACACGGTAGTCATCACCTGGAAGGACAGTCCTGACGTGACGGACGCCCGCTACATCATTCTCCGATCCACCGCCGAGATCACGGACAAGAATTTTTCTCTTGCAGCTCTCGCCGGAGATGTGGCGGGCGGGGTTGAGTCCTTCATCGACAGGCCCGACCCTGGCGTCCCCTGGTATTACGCCGTCCTGATCAAGGACAAGAGCGGCAAGATCTACGAGCTGTTCATCCCCTTCAGGAACAAGACGATAGCGCCTGTCAGCGTGGCGAAAAGGGAAGAGGAATCCCCGGCGATCATTTCGGGGATACGGACCACCCTCTCCTCGGATTCATCCGTGACGATTGAATTCGCGTCCTCTTCCCCTAGCAGGACCTTCAACCTGTACGCCTCGACCAAACCGATCGTATCCATCGACTCCCTTCTGGCGGCGACGCGGATCTCCTCCTTTTCCAGTTCTCAGACCAGGTACGTGGATTACCCCCTTCCCGGCATCCCGTACTACTACGCGGTCATCGACGCGGCGGAACTGAAAACCGGAGACATCACCTTCAGCCCGGGAGCGAACACCACCCGGGAGCCAATCGAAGTACCACTCTCCCCGGGAGTCGCGGGCAGGGGTTCATCCTTCACCGGGAGATCCCAACCGCTGCCCTTTTACAACATATCACAATCGATTATGGAAGGCTCAAGCCTCACCGCATCCCCCTTCCTCACCGTTCGGCCCGTTTCCCTCAGGGAGGCGACCGTCGCTGCCGTCGAGAACCTCGTTTCACTGTACGTTCCGCCCAAGCGGCAGGCTGCGGAGCCTGCGATGCTGCCGGAGGAACGCGGCGACAGCATTTCCGGCGAACGCCAATACCTCCGCGAGATCGTGAGCAGGAGCATTCTGCAGAAGAACTGGAAGGAGGGGGAACTCGCGCTGAAGCGTTTCCTCAGCGTCCGCCGCTCCGCCGAGATCGAATCCTCCGCGCGTTTCTATCTAGGCCAGGTTCTCTATTTTCAGGGGAAAAAAAACGAGGCGTTTCTGGAATTCCTCCTGGTAAAGGGGCATGACGCTGAACGCATGGCCTGGCTCGACAGGATCCTGTCCGAACAGGCATGGGCGAGGAGCATGGGCTCCTGACGATCCGGCGACGCGCATCACGGATAGTCAAACAGCGGCAGGAGCTTTCTTTCCCCGTTTCTTCGCGAATGACAGGGAAAGCGACGTACCCCATTCTTCTTTCCTGTCCAGACTGATCTCCCACTTGAAGAGGAAGCAGGTACCTTGGTATGAGGCGGCAGTTCCCACGGAATTTTCATCGTTTCCGGGTGCAGCAGGGCGATTCGATACCCACACTTCGGATAGCTTATCCGCTTGAAGGGAGATGTGGAGATGGTTCCTCTTGTCATCGACCATGAGGTTCTGAATTCCGTCCATCCTTCCCTCTGAGAGGGAGAGATCCTTCCTCACGTCGTTGTCGTTGGAGAAGATCTGGAAAAAATCGGAATCCGCCCCGCCGAAGGAAAGATTGATCTCGCTTCCATACGAGCAGGTGAACCTTTTCTCCCCGGCGTTGACGATCTTCAGGATCATCGTGACACCGGATGCCGAAAAGGCGTAGCGCTTTTCCAACGATACCGCATAGCATTGATTTCCGATATGGAGCTTTCCCATGGCGGAAAAGAGGATCGTATGGCGGTCCTTATCCGCGTTTACAATTTCGTATTCCCGATTGATGAAGTCTCCGAGCTCCTGGTATGAGCCGTCTCGAAAGGCGGAGGGTGCGCAATCCCGGGGAAGGAAATGATCGATGAACGCCCCACCCGGATACCATTCAACGGTTTTTCCCTGTCTCTCTTCACCGTTCCCCCTCTGAGGAGACCTCTCCGTGCACACATCCAGGGAGTTCCACAGCTTAGGAATGTAATCCACTTCGAAGAGAATGCCGCCGGAACGATGCGTGTACGCATTCAGATCATCCCCCTGAAAGAGGTACTCCTGGAGACCGTCCATATCGAAATCGGCCGCCACGATCGACGGTTTGAATATCCCCTTTTCACGTGTCATCCTCTCCGCCTCAATGAGCGAAGAATAGGCGGTCTTCCTCGTCTGGTTGCTCCTGATTCCCTGCCCTTCGGCGTCCCAGTACGGGAAATGGTTCTGTCCCTTCCAGATCATCTCTTTGGCGGTCCGTTTCCGGTATTTGTCTCCGCGCATCTGGTTTACCAGCGCACAGGCATAGATCATCTTGGAATAGAGGAGATTGCTGGTGTGGAAACGGACGAGGTTGCCTCTGAATCCGCCATCGCCGTAGCTGCCCACCCCGTTCGTTCCCGTGCCTGGGAAATACAGCTTCCGCATCTTGGTCGGCGTCTTGGCGAAACGCGCGGGCTGGAAGGTTTCAACCCGTTCCCTCTTCTCATCCAGCAGGCCGATGAAACTCTCCAGCCATTCCGCCCCTGGCATGGTTCCTGTTTCGGTTCGTGGGGAAACGGAGAAAGCGCGTGACGGCAGGATGAGGGATACGATATGGTCCTTTTTCCGTGCCGCGTATTCGAGGATCCCCTCCATCACGGTTTCGGGTGCATCCGCGGGGATGCGACGCGAGAGGCTGGTGGTGAGGGGAAATACGGTGACGGTCTTTCCCTGGTCCTCCGTGATGCACGGAACACATTTCTCCGCCTCGTACATCCCGTCGCTGGGGAAGAGGGCCTCGTCTAAAAAAACGTAGTCGATGCCGCTATTCCGCATGGCGGTGGCGAGCGATGGCTCCCAGACGCCGCAGGTGATCCATGACCCCCTCGGCCTTCTGCCGAACCGTTTCCTGAGATAGGTCGTCAGGTACTCTATCTGCCCGATCCGGTCCGCCCCTGGAATGATGGTGAATACGGGATCGTAGTAGCCCCCCCCGAGGAGCTCGACCTGTTTGCGGGAAGCCATGTCGACCAGGAGCATGATGAATTCTGGATGGTGCTCCTCAAGCCATTCGAGGAGGATTCCCGAATAGTAGAGGACAAGCAGGATTTCGGGAGAGGCGTATGCGGTCGTTAGAAAGGGTTTCAGTTCGGTCTGGTAGACCCTTTCCAATTCGTCATCCGCGGAACCCAGCGGGACGCTGTTGTATGTTCCGAATACAAGCCTAACCTTCTTCATCCATCTCCTGCGTCACGTTCGGCACTGCGTTCAGAGCTACGATACAGTGGGAAGGACACGCGTCAGCGGCGCTCTTCCTCTCACCGGTTTTCATGTAATCGATGGTCGCAAGAAAATTCTCCACCACGAACCCACCTTCCGGCGATTTCTTTTCACATACTTTACACCCGATACAGCCAACTGAACAGTATTTTTTCGTGACCGCGCCCTTATCGCGCGACCTGCAGGCGACGATGTAATCGGCGGACTCGGGGACGAAGCGCATCACCCCGGTCGGGCATATCTCGATGCACTTTCCGCAGGAGATGCAAAGCCGTGTGTCTACCCTTACCAGGCCGTCCGGCGTGGTGGAGATCGCGTCTACCGGACAGACCTTGATGCAACTTCCCAGCCCAAGACACCCATACGGGCATTCCTTGCCGCCTCCGTACAGGGAGAACGCGGCGTTGCAGTCGCGGATTCCCCGGTAGTCGTACTTGTACACGGAGGTTTCAAGGCCTCCGGTGCAGTGAACCTGGGCTACTTTCCGTTCGTTGCTCACCGAGAGTTCCACGCCCATGAAGGCGGCCAGGGCTTTGGCGACCTCGGCACCGCCCGCAGTACAACTGGTGAGGGGCGCTCCTGATGTGATGATCGCCTCGGCGTAGGAGGGGCATCCCGCGTATCCGCAGGCTCCGCAGTTAAGCCCAGGGAGGATCTTCTCCACACCCTCTATCCGTTCATCCTTCTTGACCGAGAACGCCCGCGCTGCAAAGGCGAGTCCTACTCCGAGGATGATCCCCAATCCGGCTATGGAGAGAAAAGAGTACAGGATCTTCAACATATCCATTGTTTCCGTCTCCTACCCGATGAGGTTTTTCAGCAGGGCCTTGTCAAAGGCCATGAAGGCAAGGGCCATCAGACCGCCGGTGATGAAGGCGATCGGAATCCCGCGCAGGGGTTTCGGAACCCATTCGGTATCCAGTCTCTCTCTGAGGGAGGACATGAGGATGATGGCGAGGAGAAACCCGACGCCCGCCGAGAATCCGGCGCCGAAACTCTCCAGGGTGTTGTACCCGCTCCTTACCCCGATCAGGGCGATGCC
>CAZPZF010000007.1:7530-8505 GCA_964590705.1 uncultured Spirochaetales bacterium
GGGAAGGTAGATGCCCAGGGCCCGGTACAGGGGCGGCGATATCTTCTGGATGATCATTTCCACCAGCTGAACGAGCGCGGCGATCACGAGGATGAAGGAGATGGTCTGGAGAAAGGTTATGCCAAGGGGAACCAGGATGAACTTCTGGATGGCCCAGGTAGCGAGAGCGGCCATGGATGTCACGAACGTGACGGCGAAGCCCATTCCGACCGCTGATTCCATGTTCTTAGAGACGCCGATGAACGGGCAGAGACCCAGGAACTGGGTTAGGATGAAGTTGTTGATGAATACGAACGTGATGAGGATGCCGATATAACTCATTTCCCTTCCCCCTTTTTCCGGAGAGAGAGCCAATTGAAAAAGCCCTTGAGATAGCCCATCAGGAGGAGGGCTCCGGAGGCTACGCCGATGACACGTGCGGGAGAGGAGGAGAGGCCGGGTATCCGGATGACGCCGTCGAATTTCCCAATGGGGAAGACGGTAATGGTTCCCGCGCCGAAGACCTCGCGGATAAGGGAGATGAGGAGGATCGAAAGAGCGAATCCGATCCCCATCCCCAACGCGTCAAGGATCGACCGGCCGACCCCGTTAAACTTAGCGAAGGCCTCGGCCCTTCCGAGAATGATGCAGTTGACCACGATGAGGGGAACGTAGACACCTAGATTTTTATATAGCGGAGGCATGAAGGCCTGCATAGTCATCTCCACCATGGTGACAAAGGAGGCGATGATGACGACATAGGCGGGGATCCGTACCTTGTCCGGAATGAAATCCTTCAGGAGCGAAATGAAGATGTTGGATCCCAGAAGCACGAAGAGCACGCCCGCGCTCATCCCCAGTGCGTTGGCCACCTGCGTGGAAACCCCGAGAGTCGGGCAGAGGCCCAGCATGATGATGAAGAGGGGATTCTCCTTGAGGATTCCCTTTGTGAACTCATTGATCAGCTTCATTCCTTCCCTCCCAGTGCCTTTACGT
>CAZPZF010000007.1:8515-13009 GCA_964590705.1 uncultured Spirochaetales bacterium
GAGTCCGAGCCGGCGGCCACCGCCTTTCCAATCCCGATGACGGTGACGCTCGCCCCGGTGAGCGGGGCGGCGTCAGCCTGCGACAGCTGGGATTTCTTGGTCGGAACGGCTCGGTCGCCTCCTGACCCGACGTACTTCTCCATATAAGCCGGATTCTCCGCGGCCTTGCCGAGCCCGGGAGTCTCGGAATTGTCCATGAGTCGCGCGGCCATGACGGTTCCGTCCGGCGCGTACGATGCGATGAGAACGATATCGCCCCCGTAGCCGACCCCGACCAGTTTGAGGACATACCCGACGGCCGCGCCGTCACCTCCTTCCGCTCCGACGATCGGGTAGCGGGTCTTCACGACAGGATTGTCAGTGACATCCTCCGCTTCCCCTGCCTTACCGGAAGGAACGACCGCGGAGAGGGCCTCCTCGAGCTGCGCCTGCTTGTAGACCGCGATCCGCGGTTCGGTGATCTTGTTCACGTATCCCAGGGCCAGGGCGGCCACCGCGCAGATGACCGCGAGCCTTCCTCCTATCGACACGATGGTTTTCATGCCTGTACCCCGCCTTTGCCTTTAACGCCGACCCGCTTCACGGCGGTTGTCCCGAACCGTTTGGGACCCGTGAAGCGATTGATGAGGGGAACGAAGATGTTCATGATGATGATGGCAAGCGATACCCCCTCCGGGAAGGAACCAAAGAAGCGTATCAGGAATGTAAAAAACCCGATGCCGGCGCCGAAGACGAGCATCCCTTTGGGTGTGAGGGGTGAGGTCACCATATCCGTTGCCATGTAAAAAGCCCCGAGTATGAGTCCGCCCGCGAAGAGGTGAAAGACGACATCACCGGAGAAAAAGCCGTTTCCGAACCGAAGTCCCCCGAAGATCCAGGTGAGAAGGGAGAACACCACGATATACGCGGCCGGAATGTGCCAGGTGATGATCCTTCGCGCGAGAAGCACGACCGCCCCCAGAAGGAGGAGGAGGGCTGAAACCTCGCCGATCGATCCGGGTACGTTTCCCAGGAACAGGTCCAAAGCTTCCGGGCGCACCGTCCATCCGAGGGTATCGGAGAGCCAGCGCGCGATACTCTCCCCCATTCTGCTCAACGGGTATCCGGTCTGGCTGAGAAAATCGATCGAGTCGCGCGCTTTTCCAGTGATTTCCAAAAGGCCGGTCTTAACCCCGCCGAGCGGGGAGGCGGAAGATACGGTATCGATTCCCCACGTACGCGGCGCGGTCCAGGCTGTCATTCCGCCTGTCCACGAGAAGAATACAAAGGCCCGGCCCGCAAGCGCCGGGTTCATCCAGTTCGCCCCGAGCCCGCCGAAGCTCCATTTGACGACGGCGATCGCGAAAACGGAAGCGATCACGGGGATGTATAGAGGCACGGCCGCCGGCATGTTGTAGCCCACGAGAAGGCCCGTCAGAAACGCGCTTCCGTCGGCGCCCGTCAACGCGCCTTTCCGGAGGAGGAGGGACCGGCCACGCTCGGCCGCGAGCGCGGCCGCGATGGAAACGAGAATCACGGTCAGGGCTCGCAGGCCGAAAACGGTTACACCCCAGATCCCCGCAGGCAGGAGACAGAGGGAAACGGTCCACATGATTTGGCTCGTGCTCGGTCCGTTGTGGACATGCGGCGAGGTTGTGACGAGCATTTTTTCCCCTTCGTTCATGATTTCACCTTCTTGACCATCCGCGAAACCCTCTTGCCGAGCTTCATCCCCTGGACGAGATTGATGCGGGCGGGGCAGGAAAACGCGCAGCAGCCGCACTCCTTGCAGTCAAGGAGCCCTTCCCGAATCGCTTCCTCGTGCTTCCCATGGTCGATGAGTTTGTACAGCCGTGTCGGATTCAAGCCCATCGGACACGCGCTCACGCAGCGCCCGCACTGGAGGCACGGAGTTTCGGCCGCATCCCTGGTCTCCCGCGCGGTGAGTGCGAGGATCCCCGACGTTCCTTTTGTAACCGGCGTATCGAGATCGTACAGGGCAAAACCCATCATCGGGCCTCCCATCACGATCTTTGCAGGCTTGGTCCGCAATCCCCCGCATTCCTCGATGAGGGAACTCACCGGGGTCCCGATCCTGACCCGGAGATTGGCCGGAGCGGAGACAGCCCCTCCGGAAACGGTGACGATACGCTCGATGAGCGGCTTCCGCATGACGACCGCCTCATACAGCGCGTAGACCGTGCCGATATTGCTCACCACGGCCCCGATTTCAATAGGCAAGCCTCCCGAAGGGACTTCGCGGCCGGTGACAGCCTTCAGGAGCTGTTTTTCATCGCCCTGCGGATACTTCATCCTGAGAGGGACCACCTCGCAGGGGAATTCCGCGCTTCGCGCAGCTTCCTGCATCGCCGCGATAGCCTTGGGTTTGTTCTCCTCTATCCCGATTATGACGTTTTTCGGAGAGAGGATGGAGCGTGCGATATCGATCCCCTCGAGGATCTGCCGGGTTCGCTCGAGCATAAGCCGGTAGTCGGAGGTGAGGTACGGTTCGCATTCGACGCCGTTGACGACGAAGAACTCGGCTTTTTTCCCTTCGGGAAGCGAATACTTCACCTGCAGGGGAAACGTGGCACCGCCGAGACCGACCAACCCCATCTCGGCCGCGAGTCCGATGAGATCCTTCACGGAGAGATCTTTCCAGGGATGCGCCTCTCCCTCTCCCGCGGACGGCTGAAAATCCGATGCGGCTTCGATCTCCACGACCGCGGATTTGGCTCCGTTGGGAAGGAAAAGATCGCGGATCGCCTTAACGGTTCCGGAAACCGGCGCGTGGATATTGGCGGAGATGTACCCGGTCGCCTTGCCGATGAGCATGCCCTCGCGGACCTCGTCTCCGACAGCGACCACCGGTGCCGCCGGACTTCCGAGATGCTGAGACATCGGAACGACGGAAATCGATTTGACCGGCGCTTTCCGAATTTCAATCTCTTCCGATCTTCTCTTCTGGTCAGGCGGATGTACTCCCCCTTTCGGAAATGTCTTAAGGCCTTTCATAGAGTTATCTGTTTTCTCCTTGTTTCGAGAAATCGGATATCAACCACCCCAAACAGAAGGCGCACTTCCGGCATCAGGGCCGGCAGGAAGGAGGCAAGGATCCAGATGATATATAGAACAGCATGGGCGGCCGGCGTGAACCGGGGCTGCAACGCCCCTCCTGTGAAGCAAAGCACCGGCTGCCCCTGCGCGATCAAGAGTCTCGGTATCCCGTGGGCTTCCGCAAGCGACATTATACCTTCATACCAGTCCTCTGTAAACCGCTTCGCCGTCACGTCAGATCTTTCTATCCTCTTCCCGTTCCAGTTGTAGCGGGAGATCTTGATCTCTTCATCCCGGACAGGGAAGCGGTACTCCCTGCCGAACGAGAAGCCCTCCTGGAAAGCCATGTGCGAGAGGTAATCTGAAAGGTCGGGAAGAAGATCCGGACTGCGGTTCTCGCCGAGAAGCGCGATCGATTCCCAGGAAATTGCGGGAGCGCCCCTGAGAGGGCGGGGAAAGGGACCTTCCGCCCTCGCGGGAAAGCCGGTGGGGAGGAGCAGGAGGAGAAACGAAAAGGCGATGGCTGAGACCGGTTGGACAAAGGCGCGCGGTGGGAGAACCCCTGTCCTTTCCTCAAGGATGGGAATCCGAAAGAACAGCGGGTGCTCCTGTTTTCCATACCTCCTGATCGTAAGCAGGATCCAGACCATGAGGATCGAAATCATACCGAGGAACGAGCAGAGGAGGATGAGAATCCCCAATAATCCGCCCCCCATGAATATCGAGAGGAAGAAAAGAGGAAGGAGGCAGCAAGCGAACGGGATCCCTTCCCTTCCGATTTTCCGGATGAGGAAAGACGGGGCTTCGGCATGCAGGGATCTGAGAAAGGAATCGGAGATCCGTTCCGAATACCTGAGCCAGCAGAACAGCGCCACGGGGATGAACGGGGCGGCGAACGGGGGCAGGATGCACAGCGGACCGATCCAGGGGATGATTCCCGCAAAGGAGAGCGGTCGTTTCTTCCCGAAGAGAAAAAGGACCGCAGAGGCGGCGGCGGCAAGCGGAATGGGGAGAAACGTCCACACTCCTCCCCGCCCGCCCAGGAGCGACCAACTGCCGTCCGAGAGGATGGAGCGGAGAAGCCGCGTCAGTTTGCGCGTGGAGAGTCCGGTCTCCAGATACACCAGTTCACGAGGCCCGGCCGCGGTATCGACGCTGAAATATCCGCCTATTCCCCGCATATAGGGATCGAGCCTCGGATCCGACGGTTCGAAGCGGTCCTCCAACCCGGCTACAGACAGAGACGAGAATCCGGAATAGTCGAAAAACTCCACCGTGCAGGAATGCCGTGAAAGGGTTCTGACGCCGGCTTCATTGATGATGCGTTCCGTCGATGGGATATCGACATCGGATTCGACCGCGATGACCCGGAAGCCCTTCCATTCCTGCGGCGCCTCGTACGCGAGAGCGAGTACCGCGGCGCCCCCAGATGTCAGGGCGAATGCCGAAAGTATAGCC